>CANQHM010000019.1 GCA_947623845.1 uncultured Bacilli bacterium
AAAAAAGTGCAATACTTTACACTTTCATAATAAATATATACCGATCTAAATTATTATAATCCTTTTCACAAGTTACTTTATAATCGGGAAGACTTTCTTTAACATAGTTTATTATTGATTCTTTTTGCGTTGCGCCGATTTCAAAAGCACATAACTTAAAGTGGATAAGTTTCAAGTTATCAACAATTTTTTTATAGAAAGCTAGGCCTTGATCACTCGCATATAAGGCAAGAGATGGTTCATATTTTACTTCGGGAGCTACTTCTTCATCATAAGCAATGTAGGGAGGATTACTTATAATTATGTCATAATCTGGTATTTTAGAATTTAAGATATCTTGGTTTAGAAAATTAATATCAACATTATTTAGTTTCGCATTTTCTTTAGCGGTATTTAAAGCTTCTTCACTAATATCTAGTGCCGTTACAGAAGAAGAGGGAAGAAGTTTTTTTAGACTTATAGCAATACAACCACTACCAGTGCCAATATCTAAGATAGTAGGAGAGGTAAGATTTAGTTTTTGAATGAGTTTAAAAGTTTTATCAACTAAGTATTCCGTTTCAAAGCGTGGAATTAAGACACTTTCATTAACTTTGATTGGGTATCCACAAAAAGATACATCTCCAATTAGATATTGAACGGGGTAGTTATCGTATAATTTATCTAAATAGGATGTATCATTTGGGTATTTCTTTTCTAATAATTCTTTATCAAGACGAGATATTTCCATTAGATACCTTGGTTATCGCCCGCGAGTTTAAGACGCATGTCTTCATTAATTAGGGCATCAATTATGGGTTCTAGGGCACCTTCCATAACCCGATCTAGTTCCATAATACTAAAGTTGATACGATGGTCAGTGACACGGTTTTGCGGATAGTTATAAGTTCTTATTTTTTCACTACGGTCCCCCGTACCAATTTTACTTTTACGTTCCGCACCTACTTCATTTTCTTGTTTTTGTTGTTCATAATCATAAATTTTAGATTTTAATAAAGCTAGAGCGCGTTCACGGTTTTTTAATTGGCTTCTTTCGGTTTGGCAAGTTACCACGACACCGGTAGGAATGTGAGTAAGACGCACTGCAGAGTTTGAGGTATTAACGGATTGGCCACCCGCTCCACTACTATGGTAAACATCCATTTTAATATCAGATTCTTTAACTTCGATGTTAACATCTTCCACACTTGGCATTACTAAAACAGTGGCGGTAGAGGTATGGACACGGCCTTGAGTTTCGGTAGTAGGGACTCTTTGAACACGGTGTGAACCACTTTCATATTTCATTTTAGAATAAACATCGTCACCCTTAACAATAAATTCAATTTGGGCATAACCACCACTGGCACCAGGAGTTTCGTTTATTATTTCAATTTTCCAGCCTTGATGTTCAAAGTAATGAGAATACATTCTAAATAAGTCACCAGCAAAAATGTTAGCTTCATCACCACCGGCAGCTCCCCGAATTTCCATAATGATATCTTTGCCATCATTAGGGTCTTTAGGAACTAACATTATTTGTAATTCTTCTTCAATTTTAGGAATTTTTTCTTCTAAATCGGCGATTTCTAGTTTAGCCATCTCCGCAAGTTCAGCGTCATTTAACATCGTTTTTGCTTCTTCTAGATTATTCTTCGCTGTAGTTAGTTCATCATATTTTAAAACAATACTTTCTAAATCTTTTTGTTCTTTAGATAAACTCTTAAGTAAATTATAATTACTTAGAACTTCGGGATTAGTTAGTTTTTCACTTACTTCATTATATTTTTCTTTAATCGCTTCTAAGCGGTCGTGCATAACTTATACCTCCTTATAGTAAATCGGTTCCTTCTTCATCTTCATCTATAATAGCTAAATCTTTTAAATCATCTTCAGGTTCGTCATCATCAGTTACATCATCGTCATAATAAATATCTTCATCTTCTTTTTCTTCTAATGGTTCTTCTTCGACTTCTTCTTCAAGTTCAGTAGCGACATCGTCGTCTTCTTCAATATCCATGACAATATTAGATTTATGGCGAGTTTTTAAATCCCAATAACCATTATCTAACA
Organism: uncultured Bacilli bacterium; assembly: GCA_947623845.1. Next base: position 2,053 of record CANQHM010000019.1, read on the forward strand.
TGGTAAATCTTTGATCAGTAGATAAAACTTGGAAAAATTCACCAATTTGGCTTTCGTATACAGAATCACTTAAATTAAGTAATTCACATACACTTTTAAATAAATCAGTTATTTTAGATTTTTTACCAGTTTCCTTTAAAATTTCATAAGCAATATCATCATAAGACATCGTTTCTAGTTCTTCTTCACTAATATTTTTTAATTTCATATTTAATACTCCTTCTACATTTTCTCTGGTGGGATGACACCAATTAAATCAAGTGCATTTTTAATAGTTATTTTGATAGCACTTAAAAAATTAAGGTTTTCCATTGTTTCATCTTTATTATCAGTTATGAATCTCTTTTTAGAGTACAATAGATGGAAGCTGCTAGCAAGTTCATAGACATAGTTGGTTATTAAATGAGGTAGTTTCTTTTCAGCAGCATTTTTGACAACAGATGGAAACTCATATAATTTTTCTAAAACATTATATGACAAATCGTCGTTAATGTATAGGTATTTATTAATATTTTTTATATTTTTATAAGAATTTAGAATAGTACAGGTGCGGGCATAGGCATAAGATACGTAATAAACGGGATTTTCATTTGACGTTTTCTTGGCAAGTTCAAGATCAAAATCCATTTGAGTATCTAAGCTTCGCATTGAGAAGAAATAACGAGCAGCATTGATACCTACTTCATCAATTAGTTCTTGTAAACTTACAGAGTTACCAGTTCTTTTACTCATTTTAATTTCAATACCATCTTTTACTAAACGAACTAGTTGTAAGAGTTTAACATCTAAGATATCAGGATTATAACCTAAAGCTTTTAGGGAACCTTTAAGGCGAGCGACATATCCGTGATGGTCGGTTCCTAAAACATCGATTAGGTTAGTATAACCTCTTTTTATTTTATCAATATGATAAGCAATATCAGGAACTAGGTAAGTATAAGTACCATCATTTTTAATTAAAACGTGATCTTTATCATCTCCTAAAACACTAGATTTTAACCAAGTAGCGCCATCACTTTCATAAGCGTAGCCAGACTTTTTCATGGTTTCAATCATTTCAGGAAGATTACTTTTACTAACAATTGCTTTTTCACTAGAATAAACATCAAAGTTAATACGATAATCTTTTAAAACTTTTTTTATTTTATCAAGTAAGATATTTTTACCTAGGTCTTTATAATAATCTAGTTCCTTATCTTTTAAAGTATCTTTATGTTCTTTATATAAGTCTTCCGCGATTTCTGTGATTTCGGGTCCGTGATAACCATTTTCGGGTATTTCTTTTGCGATACCTAGAAGATTTAGATAACGAGCTTGGATAGAAAGACCTAGATTAGTTATTTGGACACCAGCATCATTTACATAATATTCTTCGGTAACATCATAACCATTAAATCTTAGGATACGAGCAAGGGAGTCACCATAAGCACCACCCCGAGCATTACCTAAATGAAGAATGCCAGTAGGGTTAGCACTAACAAATTCAATATTGTAATTTAACCCTTTACCACTAGTATTGCTACCGTATTTAGCTCCTTCTTTAATAATAGTATTAATATTATCTAGAAGGTAATCTTTTTTAACAAAGAAATTGATAAAGCCAGGAGGAGCAACTTCAACACTCGTTACAACATCACATTTAAAGTTATCTTTGATAGTAGTAGCAATATTTAATGGGTTATCTTTTAAGGTACTTGCTAATCTTAAAGCAATATTTGTAGCAAAATCGCCATTTTCTTTCTTTTGTGGTTTCGTAAGAGTTACTTGTACGTCTTTAACATTTAGAGATTCTAAGGCTTTATTTAAAGACTTTATTATACTTTCTTCGATCATATTTATTTCCTTTCTAACTTTATATTAATTATATCTTCTTGACTTTCTAATTGATAAGTTAAAGAAATATTATTATCATTATTCTTATAAGTACAAGATTTAACATTAATATCAAAACTTATATCCTTTTCTTTAAAAAGATAAAGACCTTTCTTATTATGAGAATCTAATTTAAAGTAATACACATTATTATCTCTTTCATAGATTATATTATCATTTTTAAGAGTTATCTTATTTAGAGTGTCATCATAATTAAATGAATATACTTGTTTAGAGATTGTAACTAATACATTATCATCTACGGTAAAATCCTTAGAAGTAATTACTAGTTTATAAGGTACATCTTTTTCCATAAATCACATTCCTTGATTACTAATTATAGCATAAAGACACGAGAAATAATTATAAATTATTTATTTTTTTCCATACTAATGATATGGTGATGTCTCGTGAAACATTTTAAGAGATTTTATAAGATTTGTCTAGTCCTTTTGATAATTTTTTTAATAAGTTTAGCAAGTTTGTATGTTTGTGCTTATTTTGCACCGACGTTAGATATTAAAAATTCGGGACATTTTTATATTTATGATTCGAAAGAAAATTTAGTTTATCAAGGGTCTTCTTCTAGTAGATGGGTAGATTTAGAAGATGTAAGTCCTTATATTATTGATGCTGTGATTAGTGTAGAAGATAAGAATTTTTATAAACATAATGGATTTGATTATTTAAGAATTATTAAAGTGTTTTTTAGTAATTTAGCAAATAGAGAGATAGTAGCGGGGGCTTCGACGATATCCCAACAATATATTAAGAATTTATATTTAGATTTTGATAAGAAATGGAGTAGAAAGATTGAGGAAGCGTGGCTTACTTTAAAGTTAGAGGTTCATTATGATAAAGATCAAATATTAGAAGGTTATTTAAATACGATTAATTATGGACAAGGAAATTATGGAATAGAGAATGCCGCGAATTATTATTTTAATAAGAGTGCGAAAGATGTTACTTTAGAGGAAGCACTTATTTTAGCAGGAATTCCGAAAAGTCCATATTATTTTAATCCAGTGACATCTTATGAATCAGCGAAGAATAGGGCTTTAATTGTAGCTCAAGCTATGGTTAAAAATAAGAAATTAACGGAGGAGGAATACAATAATTTATTTAAGGAAGAAGTAAATATTTATGGGAAGAAGAGTGAGAATAACTTACAAACTTTAATGTATTATCAAGATGCCGTTTATGATGAGTTACATACTTTAGAAAGTGTACCCGATTCGTTAATTGAAACGGGAGGGTTAAAAATTTATACCGCGTTAGATATGTATACCCAAAAAGCGATGGAAGAGTCGATGTTAAGAGAGATGAATGAGACAGGAGATTTACAAGTTGCTAGCGTGGCGATTGATCCCAAAACGGGGAATGTGTTAGGTTTAATTGGGGGAGTGGATTACGCAAAAAGTCAATATAATAGAGCCATAGATGCGGAAAGACAAGTAGGGAGTACGATGAAACCATTACTTTATTATGCAGCGTTAGAGAATGGAATGACGTCTTCAAGTACTTTTTTAAGTGAACCAACGAATTTTGTTTTTGCGAATAATCAAACTTATAGTCCAGAAAATTATAATGGAAAATATGGAAATCAAAATATTACGATGGCAGCGGCGATATCGTATAGTGATAATATTTATGCGGTGAAGACTCATTTGTTTTTAGGGGAGAATGTGTTAGTAGATACCGCAAAGAAGATGGGGATTAGAAAGAGTTTAGATCCGATTGTATCTTTACCTTTAGGAACAGTAGAATTATCAATGTTAGATTATGCGAATGCTTATACAACTTTAGCAAGTGGCGGTTATAAAAGGGAGATATCATTTATTACAAGAGTGGAAGATTTAGATGGACACGTTTTATATGAAAAGAAAAAGAAAGATAATTTGGTATTAGAACCTAGTTATGTTTATATTTTAAATGAGATGTTAACTAGTACTTATAATTCGGCTTTTATCGATTATAATACACCGACCGTCTTAAGTATTGCGGGGAAGATTTCAAGAAAATATGCGGTGAAGACAGGAACAACAGGAACGGATTGTTATATGGTAGGTTATAATCCTGATATTATGATGATGGTATGGAATGGATATGATGATAATAGGGCGGTAGAAAATAAGTTAGGTAATATTTCTAAAAATATGTGGGTTGATACTGTAGAAGCTTATGAAAAAGATAAGGAAGTTACTTGGTATCAAAAACCCGAAAATGTGGTAGGAATGGCATTAAATGCGATTACAGGGAAGTTAGATAACGATTTAGAGCATAGTAATATTTTCTACTTCATTGATGGTAGTGAGGGAATTTATGAGGTAAAAAGTGCAGAATATGAAGAATAGTTTTCTATTTTTCTTTTTCGATGTAATCAACTATAGTATCAGTTTCAAGATTAACTATTTCAATACGATAATAATCTTTCTTTAAAAAGGTTTTATATAAATCAAAAGCCATAGTTAATATTTTTTCTGTAGTCATATCTTCTTCTTTTAATTTATAAAATTCATCCCATTCTAATAATCCGTCAAAATCATTATATAACGAAGTAGGGGTGATACCTTTACCACCTACATATTTAGTAGTTCCATCTTTATAATAAAATTTAAATTGATACATATATTATTCCTCCTTTTATTTATAGATTATTATATCATACTATTAAATTATACTGTTTATCTTATTTTGTAAAGCATTACATATATCTTTATCATTTATTAAATTAATCGAAAAAGTTTTATAACCAATACGATTAATGCTCGCTCCACAGTGATAAATTATATTGTTATCAAGAATAAAGTATCTATCGTGAAAAGTATTATCATAATAAACATCTAAGTTATGATATTGTTTATTATACTTTTCAATATCCTGTTTAGTTAATAAATTATTAGGTTTGGTAATTAGAGATACTTTAATATTTAATCTTTTAATAATATCTAATAAGGTATTATCAGCATAAGCATCAATTATAATTAAAGAAGATTTAGCACTTTTAAAGATATCTAAAATTTTAGAATAAGCATCAAATATTTGGCCATTAAAATAAATTTCATTAACTTTTTGTTTTTCATTTAATTTAGCAAAAGACTCTTGTAATAATTTTATGTCTTTGTTATTTTTACTTATATTATCGCTATTATTTAAAATTTGCTTTTTCATATACTTAAGTTCTATTAAATCGTTAGATAAATATTTACGCATTTTAACAAAAGCACGCATTATATTAACGCTCATTTCTATAGCAATGTCAGTTTTTAAAACTGAAGCTAACATTGCTGTACCTTGTTCAGTGAATACATATGGGTTATATCTTCGACCACCTTTTTTGTTTGAGGTCCCAATTTGGGACCTCAAAGAATCATATTCTTCGGCTGTTAATTGAAAGCAAAAATCTTCCGGAAATCTTTCTTTATTTCTAGTCACTGCTTGATTAATAGTTTTTGTTCCGTTTTTACAGTCATATAATTTGCCTAAATCTGAATCTAGCATCACTTGTTTACCGCGAACCTCATAAATTAAATTTTCAATTTTAATATTCGTTTTTACTAATTCATTCATAATCAAAATCCTCCTATTTTCTATTTATAAAATAATTATATATTACAAAATTCTGTAAAAACATAAGGTAAGTTTCAAACTATACTATAAGTATTCAAACTTGAGGTTCCATTTTGGAACCTCAAAGAATCATATTATAAAGAATTATATATTTAAAAATTCTGTAAAAATATAAAACAAATTTCGAACGCCATGATAAGTATTCAACCTTGAAGTTTCAAAATGAAACTTCAAGTATTCATTATCAAAACCTCCCTATATTTTCTACTAGTAAAATAATTATATATTACAAATGTACGTTCGTCAAGAAAAAGTTTAAAAAAAATAACCATTTAAGGTTACTTTCTAATTATTATGGTATATATTGTTGAATTTAGGGTATCTGTTTCATTAAGTTCAACATTTAATCCAGATTGTTTTAAAGAATTAATAGCATTATCAATAATAGATTTTTCATTATCTACAGGAACAGTAGGATTAACTACAGGTTCAATAGCAGGTTTTTCTTCTTCTACTAAAGCCATTGGATCAAAAATTTTAGGAGTTTCATCTATTGGAGGAGTTGGAATAACGGGATCTGTAGCAGCGCTATTAAAGAAACGATTAGTTTGAGGTCCTAAATAACTATTATTTAGGGGTTCTTCAACAGGAGGTTTTTCTTCTGGTTTAGGTTCTTCTTTAGGAGTCATGGGATTATCTATAACATGAAGGGTACCAGCATTAAAGTTAGGATCTGTTCCTAATTGAAATAACGAATTGATATCATAATCATCTTTAGAGGTATTTTCGGTAGATGGTAAATCATTAAAGAACCGAGTTGGTTCACCGGTAGGTTCAGGGGTAGGAGTATTAAATACTGGTAATCCTAAATCTACTTTGGGTTCAGTTTCCACATTTAAAGAATTTGGTACTTCGATTTTTGGAGAACTTTCTGTTTCCATATTTAAAGAATTTGGTATTTCTATTTTAGGAGTTGGTTCTACAGAAGGTTCTTCTTTAGGAGGTAACGGATTAGAATAATCTGTCATTACAGAATCAGGAACCATCATACTATCAACAGACATTCTTTTTTGATTTAAATCAGTGGCATTATTTTTAATAGATTCAATATTAGGAGTTAAATCAACTTTAGGAATATCAGCATCATTACCACTTAAAAAGTGTTTTATTTCTTTATCTAACGCTCTAACAGTTAAACGTTCTGTTATAGTTTTTTCTAAGAATTTCTTTTGATCTTCTTTATTAGGAAGAGCAAGTAAAGCACGAGCATGACGTTCACTTATTCTTTCTTCTAATAGGGCTTGTTGAACAGAATCATCTAAGTTTAATAAACGTAATTTATTAGAAATAGCAGATTGAGAAAGGCCCATTTTTTTAGCTAATTGTTCTTGAGTAAGATAACCTTTATCTAAAAGACTTTTATAAGAACGAGCTTCTTCGATAGGAGTTAAGTCACGACGTTGAATATTTTCAACTAAAGCAACTTCGGCACTTTTATTATCATCGATATTAGAAATAACAGCAGGAACAGTAGTAAGTCCAGCCATTTGACTAGCTTTATAACGTCTTTCACCAGCGATGATTTCATATTTATTACCTAATTTACGTAATACTAAAGGTTGAATAATTCCATGTTCTTTAATAGATGCAGCAAGTTCTTGTAAGCCTTGCTCGTCAAAAGATAACCGTGGTTGAAAACGGTTTGGAATTATATCATCGATATTTACTTGTAAAACTTCATTATCCATATTCATAATATACAGCCCTTTTCTATTCTTATAATTATCTATATTAATAATACCTTAAAGTTTCTTTTTTTGCAATAGTAAAACATGTAAAATTTTATTCTTTTAATTTGATTATCATAGATTTTTTAGGAAATATGTGGTATTAATATAATAAGGATGTGATTCTAAAATGGAGAAAGAATTAAAGGATCTTAGTTTTGAAGAATTAGTAAATATTATGAAAGAACTTACAGATTTACAAAAGGAACTTAGTGAGAAAATAGAAAAAGGTGAAAAGTAATGACATATATAGAATATAAAACGGCGATTGATGCAATTCATGAACGAATGAATACCGAAGGCGTAAATAATCAACAATTACAAAATGATTTAAGATTATTAGAATCTATTTATCGTAATGAACTTAGAGAAGCTTTAGAATTAAAAATAAATGAAATGGATGAAAAAGAATTAGATGCTAATATAGCTAAAATGGGACCAAATTTTGAAGAAAGAGATAAAGAACTTAGAGCTATTTTCTTAGATTCTAAAGTTAATGAATATACTAATGCTAATAATATTAAATTTACAAATATCAAAGAAGTCGAAAGTATTTTAGATATGCATGATAGATATTTCAATGCGAAGATAGATTATGTGGAAATGATGACTAAAGCAAGTACTTTTGAAGCAGCGATGAGTTGGTTTAAAATGACTGACTTTTATAAAAACAATAAGCAAAATATAGATGCTTTCGAATCACAAATGAAATATAGATTTCAATTTAGTGAGGTAGTGGAAAGATCAGTAGTAGAACTATTATTTAATGATACAATGGGAGATCTAATTAATAATTATTTCTTTAAATCTAATTTTATTAATGAACATTATTTTGAACCAGAATTTCATGATCGAAAAGTAGAAGATCCTCTTACTATTCAAGATATATTAGGACATTTAGCTAAAAAGTCTGGGATGGAAAATCATTTAAAACAAAGAGGATTTGAAACTTACTTTAAAACCACCGAATTTGCAAAACTTAATCCTGATTTTAGTATTTCAACTGCTAATGGTGATATAGATAGTATGGAAATGGGGATACGAACACTTAGGACTTTAAAAGATGTTTATAAAAATGCTTATCAAAAATATGCCGAAGAAAGAGAAAAGATAGTTGTTAAACCGCAAGAAGAAATAAAAGGGAAAACGCAAACTATCCAAGATAAGAAAGCTTATTTATTAGAATTAGTTACTGGTGGGTATACAAGAAGTATTGATGTAAATAAAACTATTCAAAATAGTGAAATGTTACAAGGATTAGAAGCACAAGTACCAGAATTAGAGGGATTTGATCATAGAAATAAAGAAGGCATTAGTGTTGATGAAGTATTAAGTACATCTAGTTTAAATTTAGGAGGATTAGGTAGTGCTATCCAAGAATTATCTGGATTAGGTAAAGAACAAGAGGAATTTTATAGTTTATTACAAAATTATGAAGCTGTTGTTTTACCAACATATAATGCTGAAGTAGGAGCTTTAAATGGCCAAAGAGAGCAATACGAAGCACAATTAAAAGAAGCACAAAATTTAGTAGCAAGTGCTGGAGTACAATTATCTGTTAAACAAAACGAGAAAGTAAATATATTCAATAAAAATAAACATAATATGGAATTAGCACAATGTAGTCAAGCTTATAATGAGGCGAAGAAAAGAGAAGAAGAAGTTAATTCTTTACTTGATAATATTAAAAGAGCTAGTGAAAGTAGTTATTTAAAATTAAATACTGAATATACTAAATTAATACAGTATGTTCCACATGTAAGAAGTTATTTACCACATCAATTAGAAAATATTAAAAATGATGCGAAAGCTTATTTTGAATTAAGAAAGAATACCGCTTTACAAACTTATAGAGAAGCGATTAGAAATTATGTTAGTAATGTTTCTAAATTCTTTAAGACAACGCCAGAAAAATTATATGAAAGATTTAGTATTAATTTAGAAGAGTTCCAATCAGATATTTTAAATCGTATAACTCTTATGGCTCAAGCTTTAAATGAAGCGGTAAATTTAAGTGTTCAAGATGAACAAGTTTTAGATGCTATGAGAAATGCAGCAGGTTCTGATATAGAACTAGCTCAAGAGGATTTAAATACAATTATAAATGAAGAATCACAAAGACATCGTTAAGGATGTCTTTTTTAAATATCATCTTTTAAAAGAAAATCAATAATGTTTAAATGCGTTATTCCATCTTTAGATAAATTTACTTTATCTAAGGAAATAATATATTTAGGATAGTTATCGTTTATTGATTTAAAAGCATCAAATTCTCTTTCCATAGTTTTTTCATGGTCTTCTAATTCATAAGTTACTTGAATGTATTTTGTATTTCCATCTTTTTTGGCAATAAAATCGATTTCACTATTTTTATTTTTTCCAACATATACTTCATAATCACGATTTATTAATTCATTATAAACAATATTTTCTAGGACTATGTAATTTTTAAATTCTGGATTATTATTTTTTATTTGTGCTATGCCTAAATCAGTAGCATAATATTTGTTTAAAGTTTTTAAAACGCCTTTACCAGAAATATCATAGCGATTTACTTTTTTAATAATTAATGCTTTACATAAAGCATTTAGATAATTATATAAAGTTTCTTTAGAAATATTACGATTTTCTTTTTCTAAATATTTTATAATATTATCAGCAGAAAATTCTCTTCCCATTGTTTCAATTACATATTGTAATATCATATCAAATAGAGTAGTATCTTTTATATTAAGTCTTTTTACAACATCTCTTAATATAATTGAATCATAAACACTATGTAAATAATTTTTTATATCGGTTTCATTAGTAAATTCACATCTATTGGGTAGACCACCCCATTTAGCATAATCCCAGAAAGCATTCATGTTATATCCATCTTGGTTGGTTAATGTAACATATTCTTTATAAGATAAAGGATTAACTTTAATTAAAACATATCTTCCAGATAAATCAGAAGATAATTCTTCGGATAATAATTTACTATTTGAACCAGTTAAAAAAATACTTAAATTTTTGACAGATGCACGTAGAGAATTAACTACTTTTTCAAAATTATCAACATTTTGTACTTCATCTAAAAATAAATAATACTTATTTGAATCAACAATTTGATCTTTCACATATTTATTTAATTTTTTATAATCAGTTAATTCTTCAAATTCAATATATTCGAAATTAATGAATATGATATGGTTATCTTTGACTTTTTTTTGTTTTTTTAATTCATCAATAATTTGGGTTAAAATTACAGATTTTCCACATCTTCTTATACCTACTAAAATCTTTATTAAATCAGAATCATAAAATCCTCTAATTTTAAATAAATAATTTTCTCTTACAAGCATATAAAAATCACCTCAATAGCATTATACAACATCTTTTTTATTTTGTAAAGTTAGTACGATTAAACGTACTAATTCTTAATTTTAAAAAGTTAGTACGGTGTATCGTACTAACTTTTTTATCTATTTTCTTTTAATATTTGTTTATAAGGGCGAGGATATTTAGGATTGGTTGATTTTAATTTGGTTATTTTAATTATGGTTCTTTTAGAATTTTCAAAAGGAAGAGTAAAATCTTTTTGGGTAGTTATCTTACTATCTAAAGTAGTTAAGATTTTAGAACTTGCTTCTAGTTCTTTAGATATTTCACCTTTTAAAGCGATAAAATAACCATTTACTTTAACATAAGGAAGAGCTAACTCACTAAGAATTGGTAAAGATGCAACAGCTCTTGAGGTTACCAAATCAAAATATTCTCGTTTATCTTTAATGTATTCTTCAGCTCTGGCATGAACTAAAGTTACTTTAAGATCTAATTTTTCACATAATTCTTCTAAAAATTTTATCTTTTTATTATTACTATCTAGTAAAGTTACTTCTAGATGAGGGTAGAAGATTTTTAGGACAAGACCAGGGAACCCAGCACCAGTACCAATATCTAATAAAGTATTTATAGTATTTAAATCTATTACTTTGATTATAGTTAATGAATCATAGAAGTGTTTTAAATAAATATCTTTAGTTTCTGTAATAGCTGTTAAATTAGTGTGTTTATTATAATCTTGTAGGAAAGTACAATAGGTTTTTAGTTTACCTAAAGCATTAGGTGTTGGAGTTATATTTAAATCAGTTAAATTATTAATAAATTCTTGTTCAGTCATTTTTGTTATACTCCTTTTTTAAATAAACTTGTAAAACAGATAAGTCGCTTGGATTTACACCACTGATACGAGAGGCTTGTGCTAATGTTTTAGGACGAACTAATTCAAGTTTTTGACGTGCTTCACTAGCTAAATTTTTAATATCTTTATAATTAATATCTTCAGGAATTTCCTTTTCTTCTAGTTTAGCTAATTTTTCGACCTCTTTATAAGACTTAGCAATATAACCTTCATATTTAGTAGCTATTTCTACTTGTTCTAAGACTTCATCATTATATTCTAGATTTAATAGTTCTTGTAAGAAAGATATTTTTATTTCTGGACGTTTTAATAATTGATAGTAAGTGATATTTTCTTTAGGAATTTCTAGATTATATTTTTTAAATAGATCCTTATCTTTTTTAGTTAAGTGATGTTCTTGTAAATATTTAGTTAAAGTATCTATATCTTTTTCTTTGGTAGTTAAACGATTCATTTGTTCTTCGTTAATTAAACCACAATTATAGCCATATTTTCGAAGACGTAAGTCGGCATTATCATGACGAAGAAGTAAACGAAATTCCGCCCGTGAAGTGAGCATTCGATATGGTTCTTTCGTACCTTTAGTTACTAAGTCATCTATTAAGACACCAATATAAGATTCATTTCTTTTTAGTATTAAAGGTTCTTTATTTTGAAGCTTTAAAGAGGAATTAATACCAGCGATTAAGCCTTGACCAGCTGCTTCTTCATAACCAGAAGTACCATTTATTTGACCAGCAGTGAAAAGATTAGTTATAACTTTATTTTCAAGGGAAGGACTTATTTGTAAAGGGTCGATAGCATCATATTCAATAGCATAAGCATTCTTCGTAATAATAGCGTTTTCTAAACCCTTTAGGGAATGAACCATTTTTTCTTGAATATCTTTAGGCATACTAGTAGAAAAACCTTGTAAGTACCATTCATCATAATATAGGCTTTCAGGTTCTAGGAATAATTGATGACGTTCTTTATCACTGAAACGGACGATTTTATCTTCAATAGATGGGCAGTAACGAGGGCCCACACCTTCTACGATACCACCATACATACTTGATTTATCTAAGTTATCTAAGATTAATTTTTTAGTTTCAGGAGTAGTATAAATTAAATAGCATTTTTGTTGGTTATTTTTGTCATATAAAGGAGGGTTATCGAAACTGAAGGTCCAATATTCATCGTCACCTTTTTCTTCTTTCATAACAGAAAAATCAATAGAACTAGCTTTGATACGAGGAGGAGTTCCAGTTTTTAAACGTAAAATTTTAATACCTAGTTTTTTTAAGTTATCACTTAGATGGCGGGAATAATCTTCACCATGAGGACCACTTGGAGTTTTCGTATGACCAACTAATATTTGGGCTTTTAAATAAGTACCAGTAGTTAAAATTAAATTAGTACAAGATATTTCTTCACCATTAGATAGAATTACCCCTTTAATAGTATTATCTTCCACAATAATATCTTCAACCATGGCTTCTTTAATAGTAAGATTAGGAGTGTTTTCTAAAACTCTCACCATTTCTTTAGGGTAAGTTATTTTATCAGCTTGAGCACGTAGGGAACGAACAGCAGGACCTTTACTGTTATTAAGCATTTTAATTTGGAAGTGAGATCTATCAGCAACTTTACCCATAATACCACCTAAAGCATCTATTTCTCTTACAATGATACCTTTAGCAGTCCCACCAATAGAGGGGTTACAGGGCATGTCGGCGATATTTTTTTTATTCATGGTTACTAAAAGAGTTTTAATACCCATAGTAGCACTAGCATGAGCGGCTTCACATCCCGCATGGCCACCACCAACAACTATACAATCATATTTCATTTTATTCACCTACTTTCCTAAACAAAAGTTTTTAAATAATTCGTCGATTAATTCTTCTGTATAAGTAGCACCAATAATTTCTCCTAAAGCATTCCAAGCATTTTTTATATCAATTTCGACTAAATCAATAGGTGTGTCTTCTTTTAAAGAAGTAAGAGCATTATTAATATAATTAATAGCTTGTTCAACTAAAGATATTTGGCGCGCATTAGACATATAAGCTAAGTTTTTACTTTCAATTTTACCTAAGTTAAAGATTTTTAATATTTCTTTTTTAAGATCATTGATGCCATCTTCACTGTTGGTATTTCCCTCAATATAAGATGGAAGACTTTCTAATTCTAACTTAGTTTGTAAATCATTTTTATTAACAAAGATGATATGAGTTAGATCTTTTATTTTAGCTAATAAGTCTTTATCTTCTTTAGTTAATTTTTCATTACTATTTAAAACTAAGATTACTAAGTCGGCTTTATTGATGGCTTCTAAACTTTTATCTACACCAATTTTTTCAACAACGTCAGTAGTGTTTCTAATACCAGCAGTATCAATGAAATTAAGTTTTATACCATCGATTACGATACTACCCTCAACAATATCACGAGTGGTACCAGCAATATTAGTAACAATGGCTTTATTTTCATTTAAGAAACGATTTAATAAACTAGATTTACCAACATTAGGACGACCAACAATACAAATATTTAAACCATCTTTAATTATTTTAGAAGTTTTACTTTCTTTTAAAATAGTATTTAAATTTTCTTTTACTTCTTCTAATTTAGGTAATAAAGTTTTGTGGGTTACAACTTCAACATCTTCATATTCAGGGTAGTCAATATTTACTTCTATATTTGATAAAAGATATGCTAATTTTTCTCTTTCCGTAGTTATTAATTTAGATAAAGTACCAGTTACTTGGTTTATAGCCATCTTACGAGCATTATCAGTATCAGCAGTGATTAGATCACTTACAGCTTCACTTTCGACTAAATCGATACGACCATTTAGGAAAGCTCTTTTAGTAAATTCGCCAGGTTCGGCAAGACGGGCACCAATAGTTAATAATATTTCTAATATTTTATTTGTAATAGCAATACCACCATGAGTATTTATTTCAACAACATCTTCAGTAGTAAAAGTTTTAGGAGCACGCATTACAGATACCAATACTTCATCAATTATTTCATTTTTATATTTTATATAACCATAATGAATAGTATGAGATTGTACTTTAGTTAAATCTTTAGTAAATATACTACTTACTAAAGGTATAGCTTCTTTACCACTTAATCTAATTATAGCGATAGCACCTTCCCCTAAAGGTGTTGATATAGCACAAATTGTATCAGTCATAGTAACCCTTCTTTCCGCTGTATTATAGCACGAAGTAAGAATTATGTTCAATAGTATTTAAATTTTTATCATAAAAAAATGTTAATAACCTTTTAGTTATTAACAATTATATATGGTTCGTCAAAGGTACCTTGACCTGATGTTATTTGAGTATTAGATTTTAGGTATAAAGATGGGTTAACTGAAAATTCAGTTAGTGCCGAAGCAAAGCGAGTTGATCCATCTATGTTAATAATTACGATACCGACAGTATCATCTGATCTTGGTGTTAGTGTAAATTGATTCTGTTGTTTCATGTACAACCAATTTTTATTTTTACATCCATTCATATAGTCGTATAAATTTGTTGCTATGCATTGGTTTCGATTGTCACCATTATCACTTCCGCTTGTAGCAAATCCGTAATCACTTGGATACATTAAGGCCACTTTACCACTCCATGTTGAAATTGCTTCTTTTGGTACTATTGTTCCTCTTTCAATTTTATAAAATTGCGTTGATAAAATGGAACGATCATTAAACCCTCCAATATTCCAATTAACTCTTTCTATCATATTTAACGTTGAAGTACTTATTGGTTTATATTTTTCGTCTTTTTCACTTGTTATCCATGTTCCATCATTAATTGGATTCAAATAATCTTCATTTAAGGATTTTTTTAAACTTGCATTACCCCATATATTTCTTTCATCATCCCATGCAACTTTTCCGATTTTATCCGCTCTAATGATTTTTACTAAACTTTGATTTGTTGTTTCCTTATTTGTTTCTTCATCTACTATAGTCATATTATTCATTAATCCTATAATACGCCATCTTTCACATTGATGTTCTTCATCCTCTGCATTTTCTTTAGTTAAATCATCATATTTTGAACAATTGAACCAAATATAATTTGATGGTGTTGCTCCGATATATCTTAAATTAGCATCATTAGTTTCATCCACTAATACATCTTCTTTTATTCTTAATGTATCATAATTTATATTCTTTGTTCCAAATTTTATGGTACATTTATCTGGTCCATTTGAATTAACTGATGCCATCCAATTATCTGGATCAAATGTTACAGTTGCATCTCCATCACATTCATATCCACTAAAGGCATAACCATCTTCTTTTCCTGGAAATTCATTTTGAGTTTCCCCATTAACTAATACGGATAAATAAATATCTCTTTTCTTAAATTCACTTACTGTATTAAACACTAACTTATTAGTGTGTCTTACTTGGTATAGCGCAAATGAGTACCCTACAACTACAATTAATAATAAAGTGCATAGCCCTACTATAACTTTATTTTTATTACCATTTTGAATTTTGTATAATTCTTTATCAGGATTAAATTTTCGCATACTATAATTACCTTACTCTTTCTAAAGTAAGTTTAGCATATTTTATCTTGAAAAAAGGTTTAGTATTTATATCACTTTTTACAAAAAGTAATGCTAATCCTATACCCAATTTTTCGGTGTTTTTTGAGATAATTATATTAGGAAGAATTTGAAAGAGGGGTATATTTACTTTGAAAACTGCAAAGGAAGATGAAAATTACATTTATGAGTTAATAAGTACAAATATTAAAAAATATAGAAAACTTAAAGGATGGACACAAGCAGAACTTGCTGATAAAATTAATTATTCTTTATCTTTTGTAAAGAGTATTGAGTCTTCCTGTCTTCATACATTCTCTTTAGGTGCTATATGGAGAATAGCACAAGTATTAGGAGTTGACTTTAGTAAATTGTGTGAAGATGAAGATAATGATAGTAAATCTAAAAGTATACTTTATAAATGTTCTAAATGTGGCTTAGAAACTAAATTTCCTGCTAGTTTAATTAGAAATTTAAAAAGTTTAAATGAAGTTAATGGTAATAATAATTTACCATCATTTCCATGTACTAATGATGATTGTGATGGAAGAATATTTCCTACAAATCCAATGGACTTTTAACAAGTTCTTTTTTTATTATATAAAATTTTATTATATAAAAATCTTAACTCTTACAAAAAAAACTACTAATAATAGTAGTTAATCTTCTTTATAACTTACAACGATATGACGATTAGGTTCTTCGCCCTCGCTTAAAGTAGAAATATTTTTAAATTTAGTTAAAGCATTATGAACTAATCTTCTTTCATATGAGTTCATATTATCCATAGTTACAGGATTATGGGTTTTTAATACTTCACGAGCAATATTCTTAGCAAGTCTTTCTAGATTACGTTCTTGTTTTTCTTTATAATCACTAATATCTAGAATAATATTTAAATGAGTATTTAATTCTTTAGTAGCAACTCCTCTTACAATAGTTTGCAATGCTGCTAAGTTTTTACCCTCTTTACCAATTAAGATATTATTTTTATCACTATATATTTTAATATAGATTTGATTTTCTCTAATACTAGTTTCAAAAGATGCTTTAATAGTCATATTTTTTAGTAATTCATCAAGATAATTTTTTAAGTATTCAACAACACTAGTTAACTTTATAGCTTTTATTTCATAAGATTTACCTTTGAATAAGCCACCCTTTTTTTCTTCGATTTGATAGATTATTTCACTTTCTTTAGCATTAAAACATTCTAAGGCGGTATTTAATGCTTCTTCTTCAGTTTTTCCTGTAAATACTTCTAAATTCATTTTTACTTCCTTCTTTCATTTAATTTTTTTATTAACCAGGTTTGAATAATACCAAAGGCACTATTGACAATCCAGTAAAGAGCAATAGCAGTTGGTAAACTTAACGAAGCGATGGAAATCATTATTAACATAAAGTTCGTCATAAATTTCATTTGGCTCATTTGTTCATCACTACCACTTGCTTCTTGGGTTAACTTAAATGAGAAATAAGTAGTTAAAATAATTAGAGCGATTAGAACAATATAGATATAGTAACCTTTAGTAATACCTACTAATGGGGTCATTCCTAAAGGTAGTTCGTATTTAACATTGTTTAGGAATGGTAGGAATGTTCCCTCAAATATAGCAGGAACACGGTTTATGGCTTCTAAGAAAGCAAAGAAGAGTGGTAACTGAATAAACGCTAGTAAGCATCCAGAGATAGGATTGATATTATATTTTTTATAAACCATCATCATTTCTTGACTCTTCGCCATCATGGAATCCGTATCTTGTTTATTAGCATATTTGCGTTCAATACGAGCAAGTTCGGGTTGAGCTTTCTTAATATTTTCTTGTTGCATCGTACTTTTCTTAGTAATTGGTACCATAACTAAACGAATAAGAATAGTAACTAAGATAACTGCTAAACCATAGTTTTTAACTAGAACTCCTAATTTAATAATTATCCATGCTAGGGGTTTTACAAATATGGATTCCCATAAACTAGAATATTTAACAGAGTTTAAATGGAAATCAGCACATTCTGGTAAATCTTCTAATTTAACTTTTAAAGATTTATTATGTTTTTCATATAAGTTTAATAAATCTTCTTCTTGCGGTTTACATAAAATATTTGCGGTTATGGTTTGACCAGTTTTTTCATAAATAACACTTTTTTTATCTTCTTTAACATAGGTTGTACAACTTGCAGTAGTAAATAAAATTAAACCTAAAATAAGTAATTTAAATTTTTTCATTAGATCTCCTTTATTAATTCATATAATGATTTTTCTAATACTTCATAGGGACATTCTTTTGCTGCCTTCCTAATCATTATAATATAATATTTAGTATTTGAAAATAGATTTTTGTATTCATCAATGATATTTCGCGTTTGTCTTTTGATTTTATTTCGTTCATAAGCTTTACCATATTTATTACTTATAGCAATACCAATTTCGGTTTTAGCTATTTTTTTATCCTTATAATATATAATATAGTTTTTATTCTTACGATAAGGAGAAGTTTTGATAATATCATTAAATAAACGTTTATCTTTAATCGTTTCGATTCTTTTTATTTTAACCATCTCCATTAGAAAAAAACCACATATGTGGCTTACTTTTTAATAATTTCTTTACGTCCTTTTTGTCTTCTAGTTTTTAAAACATTAGATTCTTTACGAGCAAAAAAACCATGTTTCTTAGCTCTTTTACGATTATTTGGTTGATAAGTTCTTTTCATTTTTGACACCTCCACATCTCTTGTTAAATAACTTCATTATTATAATATTAAATGAAGAGGAAAGTCAAGAGATTATCTAATTAAAGGTTACTATTCACAGCTGAAAATTAAATAACGCAAAGTAGACTAAGCAAAAAACTTAGTTTATTTTTATTTCTTCTAA
>CANQHM010000020.1 GCA_947623845.1 uncultured Bacilli bacterium
AAAAATCAACACAAACGGTTGATTATATAAACTTTCTAAACTCTAAAAAGTTAGAAAGGAAACGTCTCTGGTGCGAGAGATGAGACTTGAACTCACACGGTATTGCTACCAATGGTGTTTGAGACCATCGCGTCTACCATTCCGCCACTCTCGCATAAGAAAGTAGAATTATTGTATCATATTTCTTAAAGAAGTTAAACACTTTCTTTCTCATCATTATCTTTATATATTGAAGTAAATAATTCTTTTTCACTAGTTTCTTTTTCTTCCGGATTAAACTCTGGTAAATCATTAATTGATGCTAAGCCAAAGTAATCAAGAAAATCACTAGTCGTCCCATATAAAGTAGGATGCCCTGGTAAAGTACTTTTACCTACGGCTTTAATAAGTTCTTTAGCGAGTAACTTTCTTATAATATGTGAAGTTCCTACTCCACGTAAATCATCTATTTCTACTCGCGTAATAGGTTGTTTATACGCAATAATCGCTAATGTTTCTAAAGCCGCTTGACTTAAAGTATTAGTTTCGGGATTCATAACTAATTTTTGATAATAATCTTTATATTCTTTTTTAGTTGTTAATTTAAAAGTATCAGCTAAATAACTAATTCTAATACCCCGATTACTATTTTCATAACTTTTTTTAAGTTCTAATAATAGTTCTTTCGCTTTATCATTATCTATTTCTAAAAATTCGGAGATTTGTTTTAAAGTAAGTCCTTCTTCTCCCACAATAAATAGCATTCCCTCTAAAACACCCTGTAAATCCATTTAAATCTTCCTTTCCAAAAATATGGGACTAAAATTACTTTCTTGGGTAATAATAAGTTCATTATCTTTACTCATAACTAAAATACTTAAAAAAGTAACAATTATATATTCATTAGTATATTCGGTAAATAGATCTAAGAAATTAACTTTCTTTTTGGTTTTTAAAATATTTCTTATATCTTTAGTTCTTTCTTCCACACTTAATTCCCGATGCGTAATCTTGGTATTAAGAGGTTTAGCAAGTTCTTGTCTATCATATAATTCTTTTAAAGCGTTGATTAAGTCATCAATACCTAACACACCTTTACCTAATTCCTTGTTAGTATACTCTTTTAAGCTTTCTGGTAATTTAGTAAATACTTCTCCCCTTTTTTCTTCTAGTTCTTTAAAACTTTGACTAATAAGTTTATATTTTTCATATTCTCTTAATTTATTTTTTAAATCTGTTTCGGAAGTAATAGTATATTCATCGCTACTTTCTTCTTCCTCATCTTGTAAATTAAGAAGCATTTTACTCTTTAAATGAATTAAAGAGCTAGCTACTACTAAGTATTCACTAGCTACATTAATATTTAATTCTTCCATAGAATTTAAAAATGCTAAATATTGTTCAATTATTTCTTTTGTATTAATTGTTTCAATGTCCATCTTCGATTGTTTTACTAAATGAAGTAATAAATCTAAGGGTCCATCAAAGTCATTGATATGGAACTTATAGTCCATAAACCAAACCTCCTATTCGCAAGTAAAGGCACGAGCTTCTACTTCAAATTTTATAACATCAGGAATTGTATCTTTAGCATAAATATTTGGATTTAATTTAGCTAAAGTATCTTTATCATTAGCACTTAACTCACTATCTAGATTGAATGTTAAATTTAATGAGAAAGAACTTTCCGTTTCATTTGTTGCTTCATTAAATGATGACATTGCATATCTACTATAAGTATTTTCGAGTTGCTTATATTGTTGATACATCATATTATAAGTTGCTACTTCACTAGCTGCTATAGAGTAATTGTAGTTATCTTGAACTCCTGTAAGTTTGTTATTAACAAAAGTATAAGTTAAAGTTTCAATTCCTTTCTTACAAGTTAGTTTATTTTCATTTAAAGTAACAGCTGGATAACCATCTTCGCCTTTAGAAACAACATTTACTTTCGTAGCGCTATTTTTAATACTTTCACTTATTTCACTTTTTAAATTTAAAGTACTTCCTACTAAGACTGTATCAGCATCACTCACTACTGCTCTTCCTAGAAAAGTATTTTCTTCATTATATAATTCTAAATATAAATTATCTTTTTTATTATAAGATTCTTTACCCTCATTAGTAACAGAATAATTTATATAATATTTATCTTGTTCATTAGTTAAACTAAAATTAGTAAATACTAAATCATTAAAGCTAATAGTGCTTTCTGCTGCTATTGCTACAGGATCATAAGATATTTCTTCTCCAGGTTCTTCTTCCTCAGGTTCTGTAGGATTTGTAGGATTAGATGGTGTTGGTGTAGGATTTGGTGTTGATTTACTAAAATAAGGTTCTACAATAGAATAAAGATAAGGTAGTGCTACACAACAACCAATGATAACTACAAATATAATAATTACAGGAACAACACTTTTCTTTTCTTGTTTAATGGTTCCTAAAGTTTGATCGTTATTAGTAGGAGCTGCTGGAGGTACGGGTGTTTGAGGTGCTTCTGGTGTTACTGGAGGTACAGGTACTGCTGGAGGTACTGGCGCTGGATTTGGTGTTTCTGGAGCCGGTGCTGGAGTTTCTACTGGAGGAGCAGGAGCAACAGGAGGTTTTTCTTCTGGTTTAGGTTCAGCTACCGGACTTGGTGCTGGCTCAGTACTAGGTGCGGGATTTACACTTGGAGTTGGTTCTACGGGCGCTGGATTTGAAGGTGTAACTTCCGGAGCACTTGGAGCAGGATTTTCCACAGGAGTAACTTCTACAGAAGCTTCTGGCACTGGATTAGCAGGTGACTCAGGAGTTACATTAGGCGTAGCTTCTGGCGCAGGTGATGTTGGTTGTTCTACCGGTGTTTCTTGAGCAGGTTCGGGCGTTACTTCCTTACTAGGTTCTACAGGAGTCTCTGTAGAAGCTTCTTCCTTAGTTTCCACACTCGTACTAGGTTCAGGATTAACTAAAGGATTAATTGGTGGTTCATCTACACTTGGTGTATCCGCAACTGAAGCTTGCTTTTCCATCTCCTCTACCGTTTTAGTTACCTCAGGTTTAGCTTCTGCTGTTACCGGAGCAGTATTTACTGCATTATTAGTAGCAGGAGCATTTTCTGTATTATTTGTATTATTATCCATAAAAAATACCTCGTTTCTCTATTCTTTTTCTACTTAATTGTAACATACTTTTTCTTTCTTTTAAACAAAAATTAAACAAAATCCTTAAAAACATCTAATTTCTAAAA
The DNA here is from genome assembly GCA_947623845.1 of uncultured Bacilli bacterium. The sequence continues at coordinate 3,209 of CANQHM010000020.1, forward strand.
AAATTAAAATTTAATATTTAAAATATTTAACATTTATTATATAATGATAATAGGAAGTTAATTCCCAAGATAAAAAGGAGAATAAGTATGAAAGAAAAAACTGACTCACGTAAATTATTTCTAATGTATATGATACCATGTTTAGTAGTATTTGCTAACATTGTAGCATCTAAAGTTACATTAATATTTGGTTACCCTATAGCTGCTAGTATCTTTATTTACCCATTTGCATTCTTATGTGTTACTTTAATTACCCACTTATATGGTACCAAAGATGGTATGCAAAGTATTATTTTAGCATTATTTTGCCAAGTAATATTTTATGGTTTAAGTATTCTAGTTTGTAACTTGCCTACGGAAGAAGGAGCTTTAATTAATGCTAATGCTTTAAGAACTATTTTAACTCCAGAAGTATTAGACGGTTTGTATTATCCATCTGTTAAAATCCTTATTGGTAGTTTAGTAGGATTTACTTTAGGAGAAATATTTAATGTCTACTTATATGATGCTACAGTTCATTATACTAATAAATATCTATCTGCTTTTGTAAGTATCTTTGCTAGTTTAATAGTTGATGCATTAATCTTTGTTTCTGTTTCTAAACTAGGAACTACTGCTGATACGAGTGTCTTTAATGCTACTATTATTCAAATTGTTGCTCGTTTAATATTTAGTATCATTCTATTAGGAATATTTGCTTTAGTAACTCATAACGAATCTGCTAATGAAGTTAAAACTCCTAAAATCGTTATTGAAAAAGTTGCTAAAACAAAAGCTAAAACTACTACCAAAAAGAAAACAACTACAAACAAAAAGAAATAATTTAAGGAAGTGTAATGAAGAAATTCATTACCTTTTTTATTTTGTAACTTAGTAGTAACTTTACTATAATATAATTAACCTTGTAGAAAGGAAAAATTTTATGGAAATATTAAAAGTTGAAAATTTAACTAAAATCTATGGTAAAAATACTACGAAAGTTGTGGCTTTAGATCACGTCTCATTCACCGTTAATAAGGGTGAATTTGTCGCAATTATCGGAGCTTCTGGTAGTGGTAAATCTACTCTTTTACATTTAATTGGAGGTGTTGACCGCCCTACTTCGGGAAAAGTTTATATTGATGGTGAAGATATCTTTGCATTAGATGATGACAAACTAGCAATATTTAGAAGAAGGCAAATTGGTCTTATCTATCAATTTTATAACCTTATCCCCATCTTAAATGTTGAAGAAAATATCTATCTTCCTCTTGCTTTAGATAATCGTACTCCCAATAAAGAAGAATTAAATGATACCCTAAAACTTCTTGGTTTATATGAAAGAAGAAATCATCTTCCTAATGAATTATCGGGAGGTCAACAACAAAGAACTAGTATCGGTAGAGCCCTTATCACTCGCCCTACTTTAATCCTCGCCGATGAACCAACTGGTAACTTAGATTCTAAATCCAGTGATGAAATAGTAGCTTTACTTAAGAAATCTAATAAAGAACTAAATCAAACTATTATTATGATTACTCATAATATGGAAATTGCTAAATGTGCTGATCGTATTATTAAAATCGAAGATGGCAAAATAGTTTAAGGGGGCTTATGATGAACTTATTAAATAAACTTACTATTAAAAATTTAAAACTCAATAAGAAAAGAACTATTGTCACTATTATTGGTATTACTTTATCGGTTGCGCTTCTTACGGCGGTTTCTTCTATTTACCAAAGTGCAATTGATTCGATGATTACCTTTGAAACTAATGTAAATGGTGATTATCACGTTGCTTATTATGATTATACTGGAGAAGATTTAGAGAAACTTAAAAACAACCGCGCTATAGAATCCCTTTATTATACCCAAAATATTGGTTATGCTAAATTAGATAATTATAAAAATGCTCATAAACCTTATATATTTCTTATGGGTATCTCTAATGAAGCGATAGAAAAATTAAATATCACTTTAAAAGAAGGACGTCTTCCTAATAATAGTAATGAAGTCGTAATCCCTACTCACTTACAAACTAATGGCGGTGTTAATTACCACATTGGTGATACTATTACTTTAGATATTGGCACGAGATTAATTGATAATGACCCTGTCGACCAAAATTCTTCTTACATCCCTGATCTTGATAATGAAACCATTACTGATACTAAAAAGAAAACTTTTGTTATTGTTGGTATTATTGAAAGACCCATCTATGCTGTAGAACCTTATAGTGCCCCTGGTTATACCTTCCTTACTCATATCGATAAAGTAAATGATAACGACCATCTTAATATCTACACCCGTTATACTAAAAAAGCTGAAAAAGATTATATTACTTCTACTTCTAATATTCTTGGTATAGATAAAGGTATGCTAGAAAAGCATTTTAAAGGTACTTTTACTAGTGAAGAAGAAATGTACAAAATAGAAGAAATTTTAAATAATTTATCATTTGAAGTAAATGGTTATCTAATTACATTAGAAACTAACCCTTTAAGTGAAAGTGTTTTAAGTGGTTTAGGTACTGTTGTAATTATCGTCTGTCTAATCATCGTCTTTACCTCAGTATTTTGTATTAAAAATAGTTTTGATATCTCTATTACTGAGAAAACTAAACAATATGGTATGTTAAAAAGTATTGGTGCCACTAAAAAGCAAGTTAAGAAAAATGTCTTCTTTGAAGCAACTATCTTAGGTCTTATTGGTATTCCTCTAGGTATTATCTTCGGTTTACTAGCAACCTATATCTTAATTATTGTTAGTAACTTCTTCTTAAAAGATGCTCTAAATCTTAAACTTCAATTTAGTTTATCACTTTATTCTTTAATATTTGCTATAATTCTTGGTATCATAACCATTTACCTTTCTGCTTTACGTAGTGCTAAACGTTCATCTAAAATCGAACCCATAAACTCCATTCGGAATAGTGCTAATATTAAACTAGATCCTAAAAAAATCAAATCTCCTAAAATGATTTCCAAATTATTTGGTATCGGTGGAGATATATCTTATAAAAATTTAAAACGTAATAAAAAGAAATATCGCACCACAATTATTTCTTTAACCGTTTCCACATTTACTTTCATCGCCCTATTCTACTTTATGTCTTTAGCATTCCAAAGTATTAAAGATGAACTTAAACTAACTAATTATAATCTTCAAATTAGTTTATCTCCTAGTGCTCAAACTAATTCTACCCTAACTAAACTATCTAACTTAGATAACCAAGATGAATATATGACTCTTGAAAGTTGCTATTTCCAACTTCAAAACTATAAACTTACTAAAGATTACCTTGATATAAATAACACTCCTAATGTATATCTAGATATTAGTATCATTGATGATGCCCAATTTGCTAAATATGTCAAATCCCTAAATCTTAACTATGACGATGTTAAAAATAAAGGTATTTTAATCAATGATATTGTTGTAGATAAATATGATAGTGATAAAGGTAAAATGGTTAAACATTTATTAAAAAAATTCGAGTATAAAGAAAATGATATTCTAAATCTTGAAGGAAACCTAAATATCCCTATTGCTAAAATGGCTAAAACTGCTCCTTTTGCTATCTCTACTCCCCTTAATAATGCTTTATTAATTATTAGTAGAAGTTATAGTGAAGAACTAAATCTTAATATCAAAAATATGTATAATTTCTACTATAAAACTAAAGATAGTACAAAACTTCAAAAAGAAGTAGAAAATATTATTAAAGAAGAAAATATTACTAGTGACTATTATTACTTAAATAATGTTGATGAAAATGCTCGGGTTATGCGTAACTTATTTACCTTAATTGCTATCTTCTTATATGGTTTCATTATTGTTATAACTTTAATCGGTATTACCAATATCTTTAATACTATAACCACAAGTATGGAACTACGCCGTCAAGAATTTGCGATGTTAAAAAGTATTGGTATGACGAAAAAAGAATTTAACCGCATGATTCGTTTAGAAACTATATTTATGGGAACTAAATCGTTAACTTTTGGTATTATTATCGGTACCGCTTTATCTTACTTAATCTATTTAGCATTAGGAAGAGAAAATGGCTTATATTATAACCTACCAATTATACCAATCATTATTTCTATTATTGCAGTTTTCCTACTAATTATAATGATTATGAAATATTCTCTAAATAAAATTAATAAACAAAATATTATTGAAACCATAAGAAATGAAAATATTTAAAAAGAGGTTTTATCCTCTTTTTGCTGTATTTAAAGTTTTTTCTAATTTTTGCTCTAAAAGAAATTCAAAAGCATAAAATTCATTACTAATATGATCTGTTACCCTAGAAAAATCATTATCTACATTTAATTGATAAATATTATTTGATATCATTTTAACTTTTTCTAGATCTATTTCTTTCTTTAAATCTTTCTTAATCTCAACTATACTATTTTCTAAAAAAACAATATCAACATTTTTTAAGTTATATTTACCTTCCTTTTTTAATAGTTGAATATCTTCAATTATATTATCTAAGTGTTCTACCATCTTACTAACTCCCTTCTAAAATAAATTATAAAACTTTAAGTTTTTTACCTATTTCAAATACCGCATATGATATACCATCAATATTAAATATATCTTGATAATCTGCTAAACATAATTCTAGTTCACTTATTAAAGATTCCACTTCTTTATATTTAATTTTCATAGCATCATAATTTCTATTATTATACAATATTTTCCATTCTTTTATAATTTTATAAACATTATTTAAATAATCAACCACTTCTTTTTTGGTTAATTCTAAATAATCTTTATCCTTTAAAGTTTTTGATTCATTTATACACTTTTCCAAATTAACTAATGCATATTCTAAATTTTCTTTAATTTCCATAACTATTCCTCTTAAACATATTCTATTTAAACCTACTTAAAATGTCAACAATTTATAACTTTTCTTGTGTTATAATACCTAATAGAAAGGAGACCGCCTATGTCTATACTTTTAGTAGAAGATAATTCTTTAATTATTAAAGGGTTAACTTATTCTTTAGAAAAAAATAATTATCAAGTATTAGTAACAAAAACTATCCAAGAAACTAAAAACATTTTAAATACTACTACTCCTGATTTAATTATTTTAGATATCAGCTTACCAGATGGTAATGGACTTACCTTTTTTGAAAATGCAATAAAACCATTATCTATTCCTACTATCTTCTTAACTGCTAATGATAATGAAGATATTATTGTAAAGTCCCTAAATCTTGGTGCCGAAGATTATCTAACTAAACCTTTTAGTACTAAAGAATTACTCGCCCGCATTAACAAAATTTTATTACGAACTACCAAACAAAGTCTTATTAAAATTCAAGATATTTGTTTTGATACTGATAAAATGGTCGTTAAAAGAAATAATGAAATAATTGATCTTACCCCTTTAGAACTCCAACTACTCTATCTTTTATTTACCAATCTAAATAAAGTTGTAACTCGTAATACCATCTTAGATAAAGTTTGGGAAATAACGGGAAATTATGTTGATGACCATACTATCACTGTCTATTTTAAAAGAATTAGAGAAAAACTTACTACTGATATTATTACTACTATTAAGGGCCTAGGTTACCGTATCGATTATGAAAAATAAAATAGCTTATAAATCTTACTTATTAAAAACCATTATTACTACTCTTATCTTTATCGTTCTTTTTGTCATCTTAAATACTTTTGCTTACCAACTCTATAATATAAACAACAACCAAGCTTTAAATGCTATTATTACAAAAGTTAAAGAAAAATATCCTAATATAACTGATAATGAAATAATGGAAATTTTAAATACTAAAGATTATGATGCAACCCTACTTAAAGATTATAATCTTACTCTAAATAGTAGTTATCTTTTAAAAAATAATTCTTTTTATCCATATCTTATTATTTCTAATATCATTCTTTTCTTCTTATTTGCTTGTACTATTTACTTTTTCTTCTTTCGCTATAATCATAAGAAAAATTTAAACATCGAAGAAATAACCAAGTATCTAGAAGAAATAAATCATCATAATTATAAACTTTCTATTGATACTTTAAGTGAAGATGAACTATCTATTTTAAAAAATGAATTATATAAAACTACGGTAATGTTAAAAGAAATCGCTAGTAATAACTTAAAAGATAAACAAAATCTAAAAAATTCTTTAGAAGATATTTCCCATCAACTTAAAACTCCCCTAACCTCTATCTTAGTCATGTTAGATAATTTAATTGATAATGAAGATATGGATAAGGATACTAAAAATGAATTTCTTCATAGTATCAAAAAAGAAATTAACAATATTAGTTTTTTAGTTAATACTTTACTTAAATTATCAAAGTTTGATGCTAATACTATTACCTACCAAAAAGAACCTATCTTAGTATCTAATCTAATTAAAGAATCTTTACAAAAAGTTTTAGTCTTAAGTGAACTAAAAAATATTACCATAGAAGTTAACGCTCCTAAAGATATTTATATTAATGGCGATGCTCATTGGGAAATAGAAGCCTTAACTAATATTATTAAAAATTCTTTAGAACATTCTTATAATGATAGTACAATTACTATTGATGTTTCCCAAAATAAAGTATATACTTTAATTACTATTAAAGATAATGGTATGGGTATTAGAAAAGATGATCTTCCCCATATATTTGAAAGATTTTATAAAGGGAAAAACTCAAGTAATGAGAGCATTGGTATCGGACTTGCTTTAGCTAAAACTATTATTGTAAAAGATAATGGTAATATCAGTGTTACCTCTAATAAAAAAGGGACTACCTTTACCATTAAATATTTTGATATTTAGAAAGAATGATTATTATGAAATTAGTAAATTATTTAACTCCTATTATGGTTCTTTTAACCATTATTAACACTTTAATTATTACCTTTTTAAAACCTACAACTAATATTTTCTTTATTCTTCTTCCCCTAGTCTTATTAACAATTTTAATATTTATAAAAGGTATGCTTTCTCATAAAAAAAGTGTATATAAATATAATCTTAATCTCTATCTATTTATTTATCTAATTGCAATTATTATTTTAGCTTTTATTTATGATCGATATTTTGCCGATAAATTTATCTTTCATCTAATACCTGGTCACTTAATTACTAAATTTTTTCAAAATGACCCCGAAGTTACTTTATTTAAAGTTATTTATAATTATCTTGGAAATTTCTTGTTACTTATTCCTTTCGCTATCATCCTTATACTTAAAAATAAAAAATATCAAAATCCTAAAAAAATGTTTATAACTCTTTTCTTATTCACATTTATTATTGAAATAATCCAAACAACCACTGGTTTAGGTGAATTTGATATTGATGACTTTATCTTAAATATTTTAGGAGGTATGCTTACTTTACAAATTATTTTAAAACATAAATTCTTACCTAAGATTACTAATTTATTTAATACTAACTTTCGTTTAAAAAAGCAAACTCTTACTTTATCGTATATAATAACTACTATTTTAATTGTCATATATAATTATTTATTATTTTTATTAATTTAATAAAGTGTTATACTATATATTAGAAAGAAGGTTTTAAAATGTGTACTGCTATCACATATGTAACTAAAGATCATTATTTTGGTCGTAATTTAGATTTAGAATATTCTTATCAAGAAACCGTAACTATAACTCCTCGTAATTATAAGTTTACTTTTTCTAATAAGGAAAGAAAGGATAATCACTATGCTTTAATAGGTATGGCTTATGTTTATGAAGATTACCCATTATATTATGATGCCATAAATGAAAAGGGTTTAGGAGCTGCTGGCTTAAATTTTCCTACTAATGCTTATTACCATGAACCAATGAAAGATAAAACTAATGTTGCTCCTTATGAATTTATTCCTTATATTTTAACTAATTGTGCTACGGTTAAAGATGCTAAAAAATTACTTGCTAATGCCAATATTGTTCATATTGATTTTAATGAACATCTACCTGCTTCCCCACTTCATTGGATTATTGCTGATAAAGATGAATCTATCGTGGTGGAAAGTGTCAAAGATGGTTTAAAAGTTTATGATAACCCTGTCGGTGTTTTAACTAATAACCCAACATTCGATATGCAATTATTTAATTTAAATAATTATATGAGTTTATCAACTAAACCTCCAGTAAATAACTTTTCTTCTAAATTAAATTTTGATACTTATAGTAGAGGTATGGGTGCTTTAGGACTTCCTGGAGACTTATCTTCTGCATCCCGTTTTGTAAAATGTGCTTTCACAAAATTAAATTCCTTATCAGGTGACGATGAAAGTGCAAGTATCAGTCAATTCTTTCATATCTTAGGTTCTGTATATCAAGAACGTGGTTGTGTTTATATGGGTGAAGATAAATACGAAATAACTATTTACAGTTCTTGTTGTAATTTAGATAAAGGTATTTATTACTATACTACTTACGAAAACAGTCGTATTACTGCTATTGATATGTATAAAGAAAACTTAGATAGTGATACTCTTATTAATTATGAATTAACTAGTGGTCAAGATATTCTATACCAAAATGGAGATTAATAATGGGCATAATAAATACAAACATAAATAAACTTACAAACGAAAAAGAACCAATCAATACCGGCTTTTGTCCATCTCGTACAGGAATAGAAAGTCCTTTACCTGAAAAACATTTCTATGGTTCTGTAAGTAGCCACGATTTAGTTTTTCATACTTTTGGACATAATCCTGAAAAGCAAAAAACTAATATTCTAAAATTAAATAGAACTATTACAAAATAAAGTAAAAATCTTTCCGCAAAAGAAAGATTTTTTCAATTATTCGATATCAGTTTTAATACAACTCCCCCCATTACTTACCATATAATCTTCAGTCTTTTTAAACACATCACTTGCTTTTTCACCTATAAACCATACACTATCATAATCACCATAAATCGAAGTAATATGGATAACTAAATCGTCTGGTAAAGAAGTGTTTTCTACACTATCAACAATTTGGTCACTTACTTTATAATATGTTAGAGAATATTCATATTCTTTATCATCTAACTGACAATTTATCTTTGTTGTTTTAGTTTCTTTCGTAAACATTAAATGGGCATTTTTAATTATTTCCTCTAATTCTTTTGAATTAGCTTTTTTAATCTTTTCTAAATCTTCCGTCGTATAATAAACTCTTACATTAACTTTAGGATCAATCATTTTATAATCTAAATTATTAATATTCGTTCCAATTCTAGCATCTTCTTTTCTTTCTAAATAATCTTGTAAAGTACTTTTTAAATTAATAAATATTAAATTAGTATTTTCGCCATCGTAAATTTTATTAACTCTTACACCATCTACAACTCCTGAAATATTTGATTCAAAAGTTAATTCCCAACCACCTTTATTATTACTATATATTTCAATATTCATCTTATCATTATATTTTATTACTGAACTTTTTCCTAAAATCCATCCCATAGATATTATAGCTAACGTAATTACTAGTGTTATTAACACACTATTTTTTAAAATTTTTAAATAAATCTTCTTATTAAATGTTTTAAAAACTTTCTTTTCTTTCTTACTACTAGTTTTAACATTATATTTTAATCCCTCTAAATAATTTTGACATTCCTTGCAACTACGTAAATGCTCTTCTACTAAAGCACTAGATTCTTTTGAACATACCTTATCTAAATATAATGGTAATAAATCTTTAATAATTTCACAATTCTTTTTCATCTAAACTCTCCTTTATTTTTAATTTTGAACGATAAAAAGTTACTCGTGCCCAACTTTCAGTTTTAGAAAATACAGAACCAATTTGTTTAAAAGATAAATCTCCATAAATTCTTAAAGTAAATACTTCTTTATATGGTTCTTCTAATTTATGAACTATTTTTAATATTTCTTCATTAGTTTCACTATCAATTATTCTATTAATTATTTCTTTTTCATTAATAGGTGTATTATCTAATAATTCTTCAAATCTTTTATCTTTTTTATAAATACTATAATAAGTATTCTTAGCAATATTACATAACCAAGTTAACATTTTATATTCTGGATTATATTTATTAATATTTTTTAAAGCTTTATAAAATGTTTCTTGGGTTATCTCTTCCGCAATATTAGGATTCTTACTTAAAGATAAAATATAACGATAAATACTTTGATAATACTTGCTATACACTTCTTCAAACTGTTCCATATTAAAACCTCGTTCACTAGTTATACTTGTAAATATTAATTTCGTTACAAAAATAGTTGATTTTTTTAATATTTTTACATATAATAATAATATCTTAGGAATTTTCCTAAGAATTGAAAAGAATTAAATTATCATTTATGCCTTTTCGTTTACGTAGGCTGATTTTTTCCGCCGACCCACTATTTTTAGTGGGGTTATTTTTTTTTGGAAAAAAAATTTTTATTTTATAATAGTGAATCCCTTATTAACGTAATTAGGATAATTAAACATTTTTCTCTCAATTAACAAAAATTCAGGATGAAGTAAACGTCTTAAAGGGGAAATAGTTAAATCCGCTAATTCTAACCCTGCTGTTGTCATCCAAGTATTTTCTTTTTCTTTAGTCCATTTTTTTCTAAAATATACTGCTGTAATATTAGAGAAAAAACTTTTATTATATGTTTTATTGCCATATTTTAAAACTTTAATAATATAATTGAGTTTTAATCTATCGTGTTTTTTAGTTTCCTCCTCAAAAATAATAATTCCTTTTTTATTAATACTATTTAAGTATTCCGCATAATTAATTAATAAAATTCCTAAACACATCAATAACGGAGAAGAATTACTACCTATTTCTTCATTATTTATTTGAGTATAAGTATAATAATTTACTCCTGCTGCAATTTGAACATAATTAGTATTATTTATTACTTTATTAATTTGCTCATAATTTTTTTCACTCATATTATTAAAAGGTGGTTGTTTTGATTCAATATCATGATTTCTCAAAACAATTGGTCTATTGCCTTTTTTAGGATAATCAAAACAACCATCTTTACTAATTCCTTTTTTTAATTTATCAAATTTATTTTTTAATAATAAACTATCTACTCCATTTAAAACTACGCCGTTAAGAATATATAAATCATTTCTTTGAGAATAAGGGATTTTATTCCTTTTTGCTTCAAACGAACGTTTTAAAACTTTTTTATTACCTTCTCCGCTTTCATCTACATACAAAATCATTTTATCATTATCATACGGGATTTTATTAATTATTTTTGGAACATTTCTCCAAGTATTTGCCATATTAACTATGTACCTCCTTCAATTTTTAGTTTTTATTATATCACAAATATGCAATAAATAAATACTATTTTTAACTTATTTTATTAAAAATATTTTTATAATTAACCATTCATCTATTAAAATTTTCACCATTTATTATTAAATAACATAATATATATTAAGGATAGCAGTAATCCAATAATAAATCATTTCCCTTTATCAAATAGTATAAATTAAAAAGGGGGATAAATATGAAATACAAACGAATTATTATTTTAATTCTTATTTTATGTATATTTTTAATACCTACTTGTTATGCCATTTTAACAACCAAGATTACCTTAGGTGGTTCAGTTAAATTTGCAGGCGATTGGGATGTAAAAATAACCGATATAAAACTTACTAGTGTATGTGATAATTGTACTGCTACAGAACCAAGCTTTTCTAATATGACAAGTAACTTTGATGTTTCTTTAATAAAACCAGGGGACTCTGTTACTTATGAAATAACTATTGAAAATACTGGTAATATTGATGCCGTATTTGATAGTATTGATATCGATTTAGGTAGTGATACTGAAAATCAAATTTTAAAAGTTACGACCTCACCACCTATCGAAATATTACCTGCTCATAGTTCTAGTCTTGTTTATCTAACTATTCATTTTGAAGATGATGCTACTGATATACCATCTACTAATACCATTAAATTCACTTGTAGTATAAGATATATTCAAAAAACTAGTTAATTTTTACTTATTAAAAATAAATTCATATTAAAATCATTTATACTATTTATAAAGGAGCTATCCTTTTTTTAATTCTTGTAAATATCACTAAATAATTTTATAATTACTTATAGGAGCAGTACTATGAAGAAGAAAGCATTAATTATTAGTATCATCTTATTAACTCTTATTATAATAAGTTCTTATATCTTATATTATTTTAATATCATCCCTCATCATAAATATTCTAACCAAGATTTTGATATTCCTACTTATACTAGTAATATCGATAAAGATAATGATGGGATTGATGATCAAACTGATATTTTAAATAATGTAAGAAATTATCTTAAAACTAAACCTAAATATAAAAGTAAATATTATGCAACCGGATATCCTGATGATGAATATGGTGTATGTACTGATGTCATCGCTTTTGGTTTAAAAGATGCTGGTTATGATTTAATGGAATTAGTTTTTGAAGATATTAAAAATAATCGTGATTTATACAATATTCCCGTAATCGATAAAAATATTGATTTTCGAAGAGTTAATAATTTGAAAATTTATTTAGATCGACACGCTATTTCTTTAACTACTGATATCAAAGATATTAAATCTTGGCAAGGTGGCGATATTGTTGTTTTTGAAAAACATATTGGTATTATCTCTAACAACCGCAATTATAAAGGCATTCCTTTTCTAATTCATCTTGCTAATCCTAATCAATTATTTTATGAAGAAGATGTCTTAGAACGTCACAATGATATAGTTGGTCATTATAGAATTAGTTAGTATGGAGGGTCTATGGAAAATAAAATAGAAATATTAAAAGGCGATATTACGGATTTACAAGTTGATGCCATCGTCAATGCGGCGAATAAATGGTTAATGGGTGGCGGTGGTGTTGATGGTGCTATTCATCATAAAGCTGGTCAAGATTTAGACGTCGCTTGTAAGAAATTAAATGGTTGCCAAACTGGTGAAGCTAAAATTACTCCAGGCTTTAATCTAAAAGCTAAATATATCATTCATACCGTAGCACCTATATGGTATGAAAACTATTTAGAAGATAAAGAAGAATTATTAAGAAATTGTTATCGTAATTCTTATCTACTTGCTAAAGAACATAATCTCAAAACTATTGCTTTCCCCTGCCTTGGCGCGGGCGTTTACCAAGTACCTATAAATATTAGTGCTAAAATTGCTATTGAAGAAGCCTTTAATCATATCTCTTCTTTTGATAAAATTATTCTTATTTGTTTTACCGACGAAGATTATGAACATTATAAAAATTATTTTAATCTCAAATCACAATTATTTTCTCTTACCCAAAATTAAAATTTGTGCTATAATGAGTACGTTCAAACAAAAAAATTATTTAAGTCAAAAATATCAATGTGTTGCAAAGTGCGTAAGTCCAGTTGAATAAGGGCTTACGTATTTTTTATGCTTAAAAAGGAGGAATTTTTATGAAAAAATTAGATTTAGAAAAAGATGAAATTAAAAAGTTAATACCCAAATTTGCTATACCTTGTGTAATTAGTATGATTGTCGCAGCTCTTTATAATATTGTCGATCAAATATTTATTGGTTGGAGTAGTGCTGGTGCTTTTGGTAATGCTGCTACTAATATTGTCTACCCTTTTACCGTCATCGCCCTAGCCTTTGCTTTATTAATTGGTGATGGTGCGGCCGCATTATTTAATCTTTCCCTAGGAGCAAAAGAAAAAGATAAAGCAAGTATTTCGATTGGAAATGGCATAGTTCTTTTAATCATTATCTCAATCATTTTAACGAGTATCGGTCTTATTTTTAATAAACCTATCTTAAATATTTTTGGTGGTAACCCTAAAGAAATCGAATGCTATAACTATGCTAAAGATTATTTACGAATTATTTGTTATGGTCTTCCCTTTTATATTATTGGTCAAGGATTAAATGCTACTATAAGAAGTGACGGCAGTCCTAAATATGCTATGTTTGCCACCATTATTGGAGCCATATCTAATATTATCTTAGATCCGATATTCATCTTTGTTTTTCATATGAGTGTTAAAGGTGCTGCTATTGCAACCATTATTGGTCAAATACTTACCTTTATTGTTAGTATCATCTATTTTCGAAAACCTAAAAACTTTAAACTTAATAAAGAAACCCTAAAACTTAATAAAGAAATTGATAAAAAAATTATTTCCTTAGGTTCTTCTTCTCTAATTACCCAACTTGCTATAGTAATCATTATCGCCGTTGCTAATAACCTAGTAACTAAATATGGTTATGCTACCATCGCCTCTACTGGAAATCCTTATGGTGTTATCACTCCTCTAGCAGTAATAGGTATTTGTATGAAAATATTTGGTATTGTGGTATCAATTGTCATTGGTGTATCTCTAGGAGGAATGCCCATAATTGGTTATAATATGGGTGCTAAAAATCTAAACAGAGTAAAAGAAACTATTAAATATATCTTAATAACTAATCTTATTATTGGTTTACTATCATTCATTCTCTTCCAAGTCTTCCCTACTTTTATTATTAATATCTTTGGTAAGGGAAATTCTTTAGAATACTTAGAATATGCTAATTACTGTTTAAGAATATTTTTAGGAGGAATTATCTTAACTTGTTTAATTAAATCTATCTCTATTCTTTTACAATCTATGGGTTCGAGTTTTAAATCTACTCTACTTGCTCTATCAAGAGATGTTATCTTTTTCGTTCCATCTATTATCATCATAGCAAGTATCTCTCATAGTGTTGTAACTATGTTATGGAGTGCTATTATTGCTGATGTTTTATCTTTCATCTTAGGTCTTATTCTATTAAAAAGTGAATTTAAAAGTAAATCATAATATATGTGATTTACTTTTTTCATGGTATAATAAGTTGCAAGGAAGTGGAAAGTAAATGCTTAAAATCCTAAAAATTCTTATACCTATAATTTGCATCATAGGAATTATCTATATAATTATAATGAAAAGTAAATATAAAAATGATAAAACATCTTTATCCAAAGAAAAAATAATCAAATATTTTCAAGATAATAATATTATAAGTTTAGAAAAAGGAATTAAACCAAAAGACTTACCCAAAGAAATCACTAAAAATCCTTATTTACTAATGATGGTCCAAGATAAAACTTTAATTTTTCAAAAGGGAAAATATTACTTAAATAAATAGTAAGGAGAAATTATATGAATTTAATCTCTAAAAAATTTAATGAATTATCAAATACCGAAATATATGAAATATTAAAAGCTAGAACAGAAATATTTATTTTAGAACAAAATATTCATTATCAAGATATAGATGATATTGATTATAAAAGTTTGCATTGCTTTTTTATGGAAAATAATAAGGTTATCGCATATCTTCGAGCATTTTATCAAGATGATAATAAAGACATTGTTAAAATTGGTAGAGTTCTAACTTTAAAACATGGTAATGGTTTAGGTAAAGAATTAATGAAACAAAGTTTAAAATCAATTAAAGAAAAAATGCCCTGTAAAAAAAATATGTATGGATGCTCAAAAACACGCCATAGGTTTTTATGAAAAATTTGGTTTTAAAATTGTTTCTAATGACTTTTTAGAAGAAGGTATTGTCCACGTCGTTATGGAATTAGAAATATAAAATTAATGAATAAGAATGCAACTAAAAGTTGATAGTTTAAAAATAATTTTTCATATATAATTTAGTTATGAAAAGGAGGTTCTCTAAATGAAATTTGGAGATAATTTAAAAAAGATAAGAATTTATAAAAAACTATCACAAGAAGATCTAGCCGAAAAAGTAAAAGTTTCGAGACAATCTATAAGTAAATGGGAAACAGGTGATGCTTACCCATCCATGAATAATTTATTAGAATTATGTAAAATATTTCATTGTAAAATTAATGATTTAGTAAATGATAGTATCAATGATATTGATTCTCTTAGTGATGACATTAAAACTAAAATCGTTAGTTTAAAAAAAGAAGAACAAAAGAAAATGAAAGTCTTAAGTAAAATCATTTCCGTAATCTCTAAAATAGGAAGAATTATGTGTTACATAGCTATTCCTTTTATTTCTTTAATCTTAATTACATCACCCTATTTAATTAATAAAGTTGTCATAAAAGATAATAATCTAACTTTAAAATTACCTAATCATAATATCAATATTACCGAAGAAAATGACAAACTAGTTTTAAAAGTGGGCGGATTTATTCTAGCCGATGCTGATAAAGAATTTTTAAATACCAAAGTTGTATCGATATTTCAAAATAACAGTAAAGCCCACATAATTGGTTATATTGAAACTGGCTTTGCTACCCTACTCGTCGTAATTATTTTAACCTCTATCATATTTAAACATTTAGAAACTTTATTTGATAATATCAATAAAGGCGAAACTCCCTTTACTTTAGAAAATGTTAGTTTAATAAAGAAGATTGCTTGGAAAATGATTATCATAATCATCATGACTAATATTGGTGGTGGCGTATTTGAGTTATTATTAAGTTTTGATTTAAATATCGAATTTGAAACTTATGACTTGGTAGAAATATTATTCTTATTTAGTTTATCCTATATCTTTGAATATGGAAGATTACTAGGATTAGAAACTAAAGGTCAAATGTATGGTAATAACAATTAAAGTATAATTTTGGAGTGTGATTATATGGCTACAACCAAAGAGTATAAAGATTTTATATTAGAACAATTAAACTTATTAGATAACATTACCTGTAAATCAATGATGGGAGAATATTTACTTTATTATAAGGGAATATTATTTGGTGGTATATATGATGATCGATTACTTGTTAAGATAGTAAATAGCAATAAAAAATACAATATGCAAGAATCTATACCTTATGATAATGCTAAACCTATGTATTTAGTTGATGATGTAGATAATAAAGAATTATTAAAAGAAATTGTTATTGAAACTTGTAAAGATTTACCAAGTAAGAAGTAAAACAAATTACAATTTGTGTTAGTAAGATTATCAAAAATTGATAGTCTTTTTTATATTGACTTTTTTAAATTTATAGTATATTATTGTATTAAGCAAGTAATACAATGCAGAAAGGAGCTATTATGAATTTTGTATTTGATAATAATAGACCTATATATATTCAATTAGTAGAACAATTACAAATATATATAATATCTGGAAAAATAAAATCTGGTGAAAAATTACCATCGGTAAGAGAACTTGCTCTAAAGACAAAAGTAAATCCTAATACAATGCAAAAAGCACTTGTTGAACTTGAAGATTTAAAACTTATCTA
>CANQHM010000021.1 GCA_947623845.1 uncultured Bacilli bacterium
TTCCTAGTAAAAATGGCGAGACTGTAAATCATATTGAAACAGACAGACCTAAACAATCAGTAATGTTTGGAGTAGATTTGTTAGATCAATATGAAGGTTCTAAAGATGTTCCTAAATCATTACAATATTTAAATCAAGCTTATTTTGATTATTTAAAAGAAGATAGTACAACAAGAGATGCTAAATTAGTAGCTTATTTAATGGATACGGATATTTGGTCTAAATTTGTTAATCCCGAATATGCTGATATTGCTATAGGAGGACCATCTCTTGAAATGGCGATTAAATCCCATAATGCAAAGAATGATACCCATCATGTTTATAAAGTAGAAAGTGCTTATGGTTATACTATTGGAACCGATGAAAGTTATTATTCAGGGCATGCTTATGATTTCTTTGATAGTGATGATAATTTATATGTTATGAATGATGATGATAAAGCAGTGGGAACAATTATGTGCTCTCCTGTAAATGAACATTATGTTTATACTATTGATAATTCTGGTAGTATTGAATGGAATGATTCTAGTTTATATGGTATAAGACCAGTTGTAAGATTAAATAAAGATGTTAAACTAGAAGAAGATGGAAGATCTTATAAACTAGTTAAATAATTAAGTATAGAAGCAAATAAATGCTTCTTTTTAAATGACATTTACTTGGCAGATATGGTACAATTGATATGGAGGTTTTTATGGAAAAAATTGAAGTTATTAATGCTATTAAATATTTACAAAAATATAAAACAGAAACAAATAAAATTGAAGCTAAATCAGCTTTTATTGATTTTCCCAAAAAATGTTATGATACTATTTCTAGTTTTTCAAATAAATATGGAGGAATAATTATTTTTGGATTAAGTGAAGAAAATGACTTTGCTGTTGAAGGAGTTTATAATTTAAATGATTTACAAAAACACATATCTTCATTATGTAGCGATTCTATGGAACCATCTATAAGAGCTGATATTTTACCATTAGAATATGAAAATAAGAATATATTAGCAGTTAAGATCGAAGAATTACCTCAAAATAAAAAGCCTTGTTACTATAAACCTAAAGGATTAAAAAATGGTTCTTATACTAGAGTAGGTGATAGAGATGAATTAATGACTGATTATGAAATCTATGCTTTACAAAGTTACAATGACCATATTTTTGAAGATACTAGACCTAATAAAAGAGCATCACTTGAAGATTTAAATAAGGAATTATTAGATACTTATCTTCTTAAATTAAAATTGGACAAACCGAATTTTGCAAAAAATAGTTTTGAAAAGTGTTTGAAATTATGTGGTATTATTGATACCAATAATGATAAAATATTTCCTACATTAGCAGGAACATTAATATTTGGAGAATATCCTCAAGCACATTATCCTCAATTATTTGTGGCATGTTCTGTTATACCTGGAACAGAATTAGGAGATGTTAGTTCTTTAGGAGAGAGATTTTTAGATAATAAAAGAGTTGAAGGTACTATTGAGGAAATGTTAGAGGGGACTATGAGCTTTTTACAAAGGAATATGAAAACCAGTGTAACTATTAACTCTGATGGTAAGAGAATAGACCGTACAGAATATCCTTTGGAAGCATTAAGAGAAGCTGTAGCAAATGCTCTTATACATAGAGATTATAGTACTCAAACGGAGAATGCTTATATTTCTGTATATATGTATAGTGATAGAATTGAAATAATAAACCCTGGAGTTTTATATGGAACTAATAAATTAGAAAAATTAGGAACTGCAACAACAATGGAATCAAGAAATCCAACAATTATAAGAATTCTTGAAGAAAAAGGAGAAGTTATTGAAAATCGTCATTCAGGTATTCCGACAATGAGAAATGAAATGGAAAAATATGGATTGCCAGATCCAGAGTTTTTTGAAGAAAGAGATAGTTTTAAAGTAATATTTAGAAATTCAAATGCTGTTCCAAGTGGACAACAAGGTGGACAACAAAGTGGACAACAACATAAATCAGCAACACAAAAGAATAGTAAAATTGAAAAAGAAACACAATTGACTATTCGAAAATTGAAGTATGAAAAAATAAAATCAAAAGTATTAGTATTTTGTCAAGAACCTAAAACATCAGAAGAAATTAAAGAGTATTTTGGAATCAAAACAAAAAGTGTTTTATCAAGAAAAATAATTCAACCATTAATATTATTAGGTGAATTAGAATATACAAATAAAAATAGTAAAAATGCTAAAAATCAAAAGTATGTAACTGTTAGAAAAAATTAATCTTCAATGTTGAATAAAATAGTGATTAGTAAACACAAATGGCAACACAAATGGCAACACATTTAGCAACACAAGTCAGCGACAAATGCCGAAAATAGGCTAAAAAATCGGTGATGGGTTAAGAAAAACAAGAAAAATAAGGAACACAAATGGCAACACATTTGGCAACACAAATGGCAACACATTTGGCAACACAAGTCAGCGACAAATGCCGAAAATAAGCCAAAAAATCGTAATATGTTAAGGAACACAAAAAATAATAAGGAACACAAATGGCAACACATTTGGCAACACAAATGGCAACACAAATTAGCAACAAATGGCGAAAATAAGCCAAAAAATCGGCAATATGTTAAGGAACACAAAAAATAATAAGGAACACAAAATAGCAACACAAAAAAGCAACATATTTGGCAACACAAATATTAAATTTTGAAAAAATCAACTAATTTGTGTTGCTAAATTGTAGATATGTGTTACAATGTTACTTATCAAGAAAAGGACGTGATACTTATGTTAAAACCTAATATGAATGAAGCAAGAATAAGAACTAAAAATCCTACAGAATATTTAGATTATGATAATAATATATTAAAAATATTTAATAATGAAAAATACTTCTTAAGAACTTATGGCTGTCAAATGAATGTGCATGATAGTGAAGAAATAAGAGCTTATCTAGAAACTTTAGGCCTTATAGAAACTGATAATATAGAAGAAGCTAGAGTTATCGTATTAAATACTTGTGCTATAAGAGAAAATGTTCATGATAAAGTATTTGGTTATTTAGGAAGATGTAAACATTTAAAAGAATTAAACCCTAATATTATTATTGCTATTGGGGGTTGTATGAGTGAAGAAGAAACAGTAGTAGATACCATTATATCTAA
Organism: uncultured Bacilli bacterium; assembly: GCA_947623845.1. The sequence continues at coordinate 3,142 of CANQHM010000021.1, forward strand.
ATACCCATATGTTGATATAGTATTTGGAACTCATAATATCCATGATTTACCTAATATGATAATGAATGCTAAAGGAACCCAAGATGTCGAAGTATATAGTATTGAAGGTAAAGTATATGAAAATGTTATGTATAAAAGAGATAGTAAAATTACGGCTTGGGTAAATATTATGTATGGTTGTGATAAATTCTGTACTTATTGTATAGTACCATATACAAGAGGTAGACAAAGAAGTAGAAAAAGTAAATATATTATTGAAGAAGTTAATAATTTAGTTAAAGAAGGTTATAAAGAAGTAACTTTACTTGGCCAAAATGTTAATGCTTATGGTAAAGATTTAGAAAATGAATTATCTTTTGCCGAGTTACTAGAAAGTGTAGCAAAAACTGGTATAGCAAGAATTAGATTTGTTACTTCTCATCCTTGGGATTTTACTGATGAAATGATTGATATTATTGCGAAATATGATAATATTATGCCTTATATTCATTTACCTTTACAATGTGGTAGTAATAGAATCTTAAAATTAATGGGTAGAAGATATACTAAAGAAGAATATATTACTTTATTTAATAAAATTAAATCTAAAGTTAAGAATGCTACGATTACTACCGATATTATCGTAGGATTTCCTGGAGAAACCGAAGAAGACTTTAATGATACTTTAGAAGTCGTAAATACTTGTAAGTTTGATGGAGCATTTACTTTTATCTTCTCACCAAGAGAGGGAACACCGGCTGCTAAAATGGAAGATAATACTACTTTAGAAGAAAAAGAACAAAGATTATATAAATTAAATGAATTAATAAATAGTTATTCTAAAGAAAGTAATCAAAGATTCTTAAATAAAACAGTTAAAGTATTAGTAACTGGTGTTAGTGAAAAAGATCCTGATAAGATAGTAGGATATACGGAAGAAATGAAATTAGTTAATATCCTAGGTAGTAAAGATAATATAGGTAAAATAATTCCCGTAGTTATTACGGATGCTAAGAGTTTTTCCCTAGATGGGAAAGTAGAGGAAGTTACGTGTTAGCTTCTTTTTTTAGTTGACGTTTTTTGTGCTTATAGCACTATTTTTTCATTGACTTATATACGTCACACGTATATAATTAAATTATAAATAGTAGATAATATTCGACAAAGTATTTACTTAATATTTACTATAATAAGTTATAAAGGTAGGGAAAATATTATGAATAACAAAGCTAGAAATTATATATTAGGAGGAGTAGTACTATTATTAGTAATTCTAACTATTAGTGTATCTTATGCCTTTTTTAGAGCTAGGATTTTAGGTAATGAAGATGCTTTAAAGAATAAAGTTCAAGCTGGTACTTTAGAGTTATCATTTGTAGATAATGATGCAATTAGTATTGAAAATAGAAAACCAGGATCTAATGCCTCTAAAACATTTAGTGTTACCAATACTAGTACATTAGATGAAGATTTTACATATAATATTAAACTAGTTATGACAGAGTTAACTTTTGTTAAAAGAGATTTAAAATATATCTTAGAAGAATATCCTGATTCTAATTTTACTACTCCTAAAGAAGGAGGAATAAAAGAAGAAGGTTATATTAACGCAGATAGTGTTAATGAAAAGAATGAAATGTATTTAGCAGTAGATATTCCAAGACCTGCTAAAGGAGCAACTCATTATTATAAATTAACTGTAGATTTTCAAGAATTAAATATACGACAAGATTATAACCAAGAAGCTATATTTAGAGGTAAAGTAAATGTCGATGATGAAAAAGATATGAAAGTATATGAACAAGCACCTAATGCACCAGAACTATATCAAGGAATGATACCTGTATATTTTAATGATGGTAAAATATACATTGCTGATGCCTCAAAAGATGATTGGTATGATTATGATAATAATGAATGGGCGAATGCCATACTTATTGATTATCAAAATAACAAAGATAAATTTTATGATGGAGATACTTTAAAAGTAAATACTGTAGTAAATGAAGAAGATATCCTTCAAATGTATGTGTGGATACCAAGATATAGATATAAATTATTTAATGCCGATAACAAAGGGGTGCCAAAACAATTAATTGATATTGAATTTGAAAAAGATACAGAAACAACAGGTAATGTAATTTGTACAACTGCATCAAATGGTAAAGAAACATGTAAAAATGCAGAAAATGGAAATTGGTATACCCATCCTGCATTCACATTTGGAAATACAGAACTAAAAGGATTTTGGGTAGGAAAATTTGAACCAAGCGATCCAACTGATACAAATGGCAGAACAAAGAGAGACATAAATGAAATAACTATATTACCAAATAAAACAAGCATGGTCTTTAGAAATGTAAATTTAATATTTAGTGGTAATCGAAATATAGAGCAAATAGGAAATAAATACAATTTAGATTCAAAAATTGTAGATACTCATATGGCTAAGAATATAGAATGGGGTGCAGTGACATATTTAACCCAAAGTGTATATGGAATATATAAAGATGAAAAAAACTGTAATATACAAGGAATGGATAAAGATACTTGTGAAGTATGGATAAATAATACAGCTCAAGGATCAGGAAGGCAAGATGTAACGTACACATTTGGAGGATCTTATACTGGATGTGTGGGCAATTCTGTAAGTGCTGAAACAAAATGGAATGATAATGATAACTCACCTGCCAAATGTGTAGAAGAGAATAAGTGGAATACAACAAATGGTGTAAAAGCAAGTACTACTGGAAATATGTATGGTGTATATGACATGAATGGCGGAACATCGGAATATGTAATGGCTCTTATAATGAATGAAGATGGAACAGATTTATATTATAATACAAACTATAGTAAATTTAGCAAAGATAATATGCCAAATAAGAAATATTATGATGTGTATGAATTTAGTTCAGATAAATTAACACATGAAAGAGGGCATTTGGGCGATGCCACGAGAGAAACACTAGAAACTTTTGGAGAACACCCGGGAGGTTGGAATGAAGATTCATCAGGCTTTCCTAGTATTTCAGAAATTATCGGACCTTGGTTCGTGCGTGGTGGTGTATATGTTGATAGTGTTCATACTGGTATATTTGGGTTTCATTTTAGCAGTGGAATTGGAGCGTCGTATATGACTTTCCGTCCAATCATCACTGCTCAAGATGGAGTAGATTAAGTAAATATAAAAAGAACTTTCGGAAAATAACGGCTTCCTTAAGTTCTTTTAACAAATTAATTATATCAAAAAAAAATATAGTGTCAAAACTTAAAAAGAACCCTTGGCGCAAAAATGGTCGCCGCAGGTTCTTTTCTAACGACATTATACTATAGAAAGTAGAATGTGTCAAAAAATTGTACACATTTTGCTTGATTTAAGACATAAAGTATATTATAATCATTGTAGAAGTTATTTCTTAGTGCAGACGGCACCTCTTGCCATTTACTCCAAGAAATAACCGATTTGATAAGTAAAGGAGGAAATAGAAAATGGCTGTTACAAAAGAAAGAAAAGCAGAATTAGTTAAAAAGTATGGTAAAGATGCTAAAAATAGTGGAGCTACTGAAGTTCAAATAGCAATCCTTACTGAAGAAATTAATGCTTTAACAGAACATTTAAAAGAACATATTCATGATTATCATTCAAAAAGAGGTCTTTTAATGAAAGTTGGTAAAAGAAGAAGCCTACTTGATTATTTAAAGAAGACTAATGTTGTTAGTTATCGTGAATTAATTAAAGATTTAGGTTTAAGAAAATAAGAATAAGGCACGTTAAAAATTTTAAGTGCCTTTTTTTAATTAGAAAGAGGTTATAGTAATGAAAAAAAGTAAACAAGTATTTGAACTAGATTTTTATGGAAGAAAGATTGTGGTAGAACATGGAGAACTTGCTAATAGAGCGCATGGTAGTGTATTAGTAAGAGTAGGAGATACCGTTGTTTTAAGTACCGCCGTTGTTTCTTCTAATGTTAATGTTTTATCAGATTTTTTTCCATTAATGGTATTATATAATGAAAAATTATATTCTGTGGGAAAAATCCCTGGAGGATTTATTAAAAGGGAAGGACGTCCTACGGATAATGCTACTTTAGCAGCAAGAATGATTGATCGTCCAATGCGTCCGTTATTCCCTGAAGACTTTCGAAACGAAGTCCAAATTGTTAATACGGTGTTAAGTGTTGATCAAGATAATATTCCTGAACTTGCGGCTTTATTAGGGTCATCTCTTGCTACTAGTATTAGTAAGATTCCATTTAATGGACCTGTCGCTGCGGTTAAAGTAGGAAGAGTAGATGGTAAATTTGTTATTAACCCTACGGTTGAAGAAGCAGGTAAATCCGATATTGATTTAACTGTTGCAGGGACAAAAGATGCTATTAACATGGTAGAAGCTGGGGCTAAAGAAGTATCCGAAAAAGATATGCTAGAAGCTTTATTAGTAGGTCATGAAGCGGTTAAAAAGTTAGTAGCTTTTGAAGAAGAGATTGTCGATGCTATCGGCGAAGAAAAAATGGCTTATGAAAAATTAGAAATTGAAGAATCTCTAGCTAATGAAATTCGTCTAAAAATTGAAAAGCCATTAGATGAAGCCATGCATGAAACTGATGCGAAAGTTATGTATGATAAATTAGACGAAATTAAAAATAATCTGCTAGAAGAATATAAAACTAATAATGAAGATAGTTTAAAAGATAAAGAATTAAATGAATTATTAACTAAAGTATCTTTAGTATATGAAAGTGTTCGTTATGAAGTATTTAGAAAAATAATTGTTAAAGAAAAAATAAGAATCGCTGGAAGAAAACTTGATGAAATAAGACCACTAAGTGCGAGAATTGATTTACTTCCGAGAACCCATGGATCTGCGTTATTTACAAGAGGCGAAACTCAAAGTTTATCTATTACCACTTTAGGAGCTCTAGGGGAAAGTCAAATGCTTGATGGTTTATCTTTAGAAGATGAAAAAAGATTTATGTTACATTATAACTTTCCACAATTTAGTGTTGGGGAAACTGGAAGATATGGTTCACCTGGTAGAAGAGAAATTGGCCATGGGGCTTTAGGAGAAAGAGCATTACTTCAAGTTATTCCATCTGAAGAAGAATTTCCTTATACCATAAGAGTCGTATCCGAAATTCTAAGTAGTAATGGTTCTTCTTCGCAAGCCAGTATTTGTGCTGGATGCTTAAGTTTAATGGCAGCGGGTGTTCCAATTAAAGCTCCAGTTGCTGGTATTGCCATGGGCTTAATTACCTATGGTAGTAAATATGTTATCTTAACCGATATTGAAGGTATGGAAGATCACTTAGGTGATATGGACTTTAAAGTAGCCGGTACGAGAAAAGGTATATGTGCTTTACAAATGGATATTAAAATTGATGGGGTTGATAAAAAGATCTTAAAAGAAGCATTAGCGCAAGCGAGAAAAGCACGTTTAGAAATCCTAGATTTATATGAAACCATCATTCCAGAACCTCGTAAAGAAGTAAGTAAGTATGCTCCGAAAGTAGAAACGTTCATGATTAATCCAGAAAAGATTAAAGATGTTATTGGTAAGGGAGGAGACATGATTACCAAGATTATCCTAGAAGCTTCTAATGTTACGAGTGTTAATGATAAAAATGCGGTTAAAGTTGATTTAGAAGATGATGGACGGGTAACTATTTACCATATAGATAAAGATATTATTGAAAAGACTAAAGAAATGATTCTAAATGTTGTAAGAGAAGTTGAATACGGTAAAATCTATACTGGTAAAGTTGTGAAAGTTGAAGACTTTGGTTGCTTCGTATCCTTATGGGATGGATGTGAAGGATTAGTTCATGTTTCCCAACTAGATTATAAACGCGTTGATAAACCAAGTGATATCGTTAAAGTTGGCGATGAAATCATGGTTAAGTCTTTAGGATATGATAATAAAGGAAGATTAAATCTATCCCGTAAAGAAGCTTTACCTAAACCACCAAAAAAAGATAAAGAAAATAACAAATAAGTGTTTTAATAACACTTTTTTTGTGATATACTTATGACTATAAGAAGGTAGGAAAAAAATGAAAAAGAATGGATTTACCTTAACAGAAGTCATCGCTGTTATTGTAATATTAAGTGTGATTATTTTAATGGCTGTCCCTGCTTATTTAGGTATTACCGAAACTTTAAAGAATAATCAATATGATAATAAAATAAAGCAAATAAGTACCAAAGCTACGGAATGGGCGACGGATAATAATATAACTGAAGACACAACAATTACCATTGCTAAATTAGTAGATGATGGATATGTTGATATGGATGATGAAACTAGTGATGACAAACGAGTTATTAATCCTTTAAATAACGAATCCATGGAATGTTACCATGTTGAAATAAGTATTATAAATGGAGGTTATGAAACTAAAATTACCGAAAGTAATGATTGTGAGCTTAAGATACTAGAAGATCAGGAGAAGAATATTAAAGTAACAGCTTATGAATTTGATCCAACAACTAATACAATATTAAATTCCGAAGTGATAAAATTAAATTCTAAAGAATTTGAATGGACGGGTAAAGATGTATTACTAGTTACAACTAGTGATGTTTATAAAGATCCTCAAAGTATCACTTTTTCTACAGGATCAAATAATAACATGAAGACCGGTTCGATGTATTTAAATGCTCCTCGAGTAAATGAAGTAATTAATCCTGATGCTTACAAAAATGTTTTTGTCGTAAGTGCTAGTGTTATTTTAAAAGCAAAATATACGATCATTTATGATATGGTAAGTGAAAGACCTAAAAGGACGGTAACCGTCAAAATTGATAAAGAAAACCCTAATGGCAGTTATAGTATGTTAGAAAAATGGGGAACAAGTGAAGCTAAAAAACTTAAATTAAGTGGAAACGATGGAGCTGGTAGTGGAGTTAAAGGATTCTATGTAAGTGCGTTAAATACTAATGATATAAATACCGCAACTTATTATGCTGCTAGTAATAACGAAAAAGAAGTAAGTTTACCAATAGGAGTTTATTACTTCTGGACGGAAGATAACGTGGGTAATAAGAGTATGGAATCTAATCGTATCGATGTTTCTAATATCGACGATACGCCACCAGAATGTGTATATCCTACTGACACCCCAGATTGGACTAAAGAAGAAGTTAAAATAACTTGGGGATGTAAAGACACTCAAAGTGGATGTGCGACGGCTGATAGATCTATAACTTATAATACGGAAATTAATAAAGATGAAGAAATAGCAAGTGTGGTAGTATTTAATGATCCGGATAAAGTAGTAACAGTTAATGGCCAAAAGGGCGAATATATCTACGATGCAGCGGGGAATAAGACTTTCTGTCCAGCTCGCCAAATAGATGTTAAATTCGATAATAAAGCTCCAAGTTGTAGTGTTACATCTAATTCTAAGAAAGGTAATAATAATTGGTTTACTGAGAATGCCTTAGTAAAACTAACTACGGAAGACAAAGGTAGTGGCCTTGCTAAAAAAGGTTTATCTACTAATACAGAGATTGATTATAATGATAAATTTGAAGTAACCCAAGGAGAAACCAAAGGAGTAACTTATTATGGTTATGTTGAAGATAATCTAGGAAATAAAACTAAATGTGAATATAATTTAAAAGTTGATACTACCGGACCGGTATTAAACTTAGGTTTAGGAGATATCCATAATGCTTCAGTAAGTTGTACTGATAATATTAGTAATGTTGTATCTAGTACTAATTATAATGCTTTAATAAATGCTAATAATTTAAATTATAATATTGGACTTGTTAGTGGAGCTAACCGGAAAGTTGATGTAACTTGTACTAATGATGCCGGACTAAGTACTAGTGCTTCGCATACTTATACATATAGTGGATGTGCCGCAGGAGAAAATACTTGTCAATATGGATGTGATAGTTGTTGGGATCCATGTTTGAGCTCCTATGATCAATGCCATTATGGCTGTGATACTGAAAGCTATTGGGATAGTGGCTTAAATTGTTATAACCATCCATATTCTTGCTCTACAACTTGTACCGGAAGTAGATGGGTGGATAAAACATGTAATCGTTGGACAAATGGAGGAAGTGGAGCATGTTATGGTGCATCAATGCGTGCTTGTGGTATAACTTGTTGTACATCTTGTACCGGTGGTCATTATGAAAGCTACTCTTATAGTTGTAGTGGTACATGTTATAGTTATTATTGTGATGGTGGTACCAATACTAGAGAAGTAAATTGTTCTTCATGTAAATATACTACTAGAGAATGTCAGGGAGGTAATTATGCTTGTAATTGTAGTAATTGCCATACGGGACATAATACTTGCCAAGAAGGGTTTATATATTAGATGGGAGAAATAAAAAATGAAAAATAAGTTAAACATAGTATTTTATATAGTAATAGGAGTACTTACAGTAATAGCAGGATTAGAAGGATTATATATTTTTAACCATAAAAATCCTTCTTCATCTTCTAAAGATAAAGAAATAGTAAAATATATTGGACCAAATTATTTAAAAGAAAATATTACATATAAAAATTCTGATAATCTTACCCTTGATGCTCAAATATATAAAAATAATGAAATGTTATTAATTACAGCTAAAACATTAGAAAAACCGATAATAAATTCTAAAATTTATATTGAATTTTATGATGCAAATGAAAAGCTAGTAGAGAAGCAAGAATGTGTAATTAATCTTTTAGAAGCTAATGAAAAATATGCTTGTTTAAAACAAATGCCTAAAGTATCTGATGATGTATATGCCGGAAATATTATAATATCTTCTGAAATAAATTATTTTGAAACAGATTCTAAAACTTATGATAGAGATTTAGCTAAATTTGAAGCTTCTTCAAATATAGATAACACTAGTAAGATTACAACCTTAAATTTTGAATCTGAAAATCCTTATGAAGATCTTCAATATTTAGATGGATATGTTTTAATTTATAAAAATGATAAAATTAAAGACGTAGTATACTTTAATGTTAATAAAACTGACATTACTAGTGATAAAATAAAATTTTCAATAGTAACCGGACCTTTATTAGAAAATAATGAATTAAAAATTGTTGAATATGATAAATATGAGGTAGTTATAAATAACTTATATTAAAAATAAAATAGTGTTTGAATAACACTTTTTTTGTGGTATACTTACTATAAGAGAGTAGTTGATAATATGGATAAAAATGGTTTTACTTTAACCGAAGTCATCGCCGTTATTGTTATATTAAGTGTGATTATCTTAATGGCTGTCCCAGCTTATTTAGGTATTACCCAAACTTTAAAGAATAACCAATATGATAATAAGATTAAACAAATAAGTACGAAAGCAACGGAATGGGCAACGGATAATAATATTACGGAAGATACAACTATTTCTTTAGCTAAACTAATTGATGATGGGTATATAGATATGGATGATGAAACTAGTGATGATAAAAGAGTCATAAATCCCATAAATAATGAATCAATGGAATGTTATCATGTAATAATAAGTATTATTAATGGGGGTTATGAAGTAAAAGTAGAAGAAAGTAATGATTGTGAACTTAAAATATTAGAAGATCAAGAAAAGAATATTAAAGTAACAGGTTATGAAATAGATCCTGAAACTAATACAATTTTAAATGCGGAAGCCATAAAACTAAATGCTAAGGAATTTGAATGGACAGGAAAAGACGTCTTACTAGTAACAACAAGTGATGTTTATGAAAATCCTAGTAGTATTACTTTTTCTACCGGGTCAGATAATAATATGAAAACAGGGGATATGTATTTAGGAGTACCACGTAAAGGGGATGTTATAAATCCTGATGCTTACCAAAATGTTTTTGTAGTAAGTGCAAGTGTAATCTTAAGAGCGAAATATACCATAATGTATGATATGGTAAGTGAAAGACCAAGAAGAACAGTAACAGTAAAAATAGATAAAGAAAACCCTAATGGCAGTTATAGTATGTTAGAGAAATGGGGAACAAGTACTAATAAAAAGGTAAGATTAAGTGGAAATGATGGAGCAGGTAGTGGAGTAAAAGGGTTCTATGTAAGTGAGATAAATAAAAATGATATAAATACTGCTACTTATTATGCAGCTAGTAATAATGAAAAACAAATAAATTTACCAATGGGAGTTTATTACTTTTGGACCGAAGATAATGTGGGGAACAAAAGTAATGAAGGAGAAAGATTAGAAGTAACTAATATAGACGATGTAGATCCTAAATGTGTATATACAGGCATGAATAGTACATGGACCAATAGCCCAGTTACTATAACATGGGGATGTAAAGATAATGAAAGTGGATGTACAACTCATGAACAAAGTAAAACATTTGACAATGGAGTAGTATCAAGCTTTACAGTTCCAAAATATACTATAACTGATGCTGCAGGGAATGCAATTGAATGTGGTGGAAATACAGTAGATGTCATGTTTGATAATGTAAAACCAACATGTAGTACCGGAAAGAGTCATCAAGATACCCCTGATGGAGTAACCATATCAGTTAATTGTAGTGATGAAGGAAGTGGCGTAAACCAAAATCCAAGTGGAAACTATGGTGGACAAAAATCTAGTCAAACATATACCGTAACTGACCGTGCAGGAAACAGTAATTCATATACAGTAAATGTAAGTAGTTATCAAATGTATTGGCATCAAGATGCGAATAGTTGTCGACATACTAACTTTGGATGTGATACATGGCCAAGTTGTAACCATACGGCTTTTGGATGTGCGGTATATAACCAAAGTTGTGGTTGTAGTGCTGGTCATGTTAGAGATGGAAATAAATGCCTAGATTGTTATGAAACATGGTGGGCGTGTGAAAGTCGTCATGGTAATGCTTGTGGGTACTACAGTGAAAATGCATCAAATGGTACTTGTGCTGTAGTTGGTTCATATTCTTGCTGGAATACGACCTGTAGAACAGGAAACTGGGGAACTGGAAGTGTTTGTGGAGCATGTGTAACGGCGACTTATGGTACCGGAGGAGCAGAATGTGGATGGCATGATGCAGGATGGCAAAGAAGTTCTTGTAGTGGAAATCTATGTCAAGTAACTAATGAACAAACTTGGTATACATAATTTAAAGCATATAAAAAGAGAAGATTTGAAACATCTTCTCTTATTCTTTTACTTCCATAATAACTGGTAAGATGATTGGGCGTCTTCCGGTTAAGTTACTAATGAAAGGATGGACTTCTAAAATAATCGTATTACGTAAATCAATATAATTATACCGATTCTCTGCTAAATATTTATTAACCACATTAGTAATCTTTTCTTCAATTTGATTAATTAACGCCGTATTTTCATTAACCGTAACAAATCCTCTCGTCGTAACATTAGGTTTAATTAATAATTTCTTGGTAAACGGATTAATATTTAAAATAGTAACTAATATACCGTCACGGCTCATTAGTTTACGATCCTTAATAACGACAGAACCAACGTCCCCAATACGAGAACCATCAACATAAACATCACCAGCTGTAACGTTACCAGAAACTTCGACTTTATCTTTGCTAAGGGATAAGACATCACCATTTTTCATAACAAAGATATGATCTTCGGGAATACCACAACTAATCGCGGTATCAGCATGACTTCTTAACATTCTATATTCGCCATGCATTGGCATAAAGTATTCGGGTTTAATAATGCGAAGCATTAATTTTTGTTCTTCTTGCATCGCATGTCCAGAGGTATGAATATCTGAAAAATCGGAATTTGTAAATACTTTAACATTCTTTAAATATAACTTATTAATAATTCGATTAACGGCTTCGGCATTACCGGGAATTGGCTTCGAAGAAAATACTACTAAATCATCTGGTAAAAGAGTAACTTGTTTGTGCGTACCATTAGCAATTCTTGATAAAGCTGCTAAAGGTTCCCCTTGACTTCCGGTACATAGAATACATACTTCATTAGGTTTTAAATTCTTCGCATCATTTGCTTCAATAATAATCGTTTTATCTTCAATAAGGCCGTTATTTAACGCAATATTAATCGAGTTTTCCATACTTCTTCCAAATACGACGATTTTCCGGTTATTCTTCCTGCAAGTTTCAATAATATGTTTAACCCGGTAAATATTCGATGCAAAGGTTGCAATAATAATTCTGCCATGATGCTTACTTACAATATCATTTAAAGTTTCATCGACAATACTTTCGGATTTCGAAAATCCTGGGGATAAAGAGTTAGTTGAATCACTTAATAAAAGTCTTACACCTTGTTCCCCAACTCGGGCCATCTTATGTAAATCCGCCATTGGACCAATTGGGGTTAAATCGAATTTAAAGTCTCCTGTTTCCACAATCGTTCCATTGGGTGTATGTAAAACAACACAATAGCTATCCGGAATAGAGTGGGTAGTATTAATAAATTCAATTTCAAAATACTTACTCTTAATAATCGTATCTTTGGTAACTGTTACAAAATTAGTAAAATTAATATTCTTCTCTGTTAACTTTTTTTCCATTAAATCAATAGCGATTTTGGGCGAGTATATAACAGGAATATTAACTTGTTGTAATAAGAAAACAATTCCTCCAATATGATCTTCATGACCATGAGTAATAATAAGTCCTTTAATTTTATCTTCATTTTGCTTTAGATAAGTAAAGTCTTGAATAACATAATCGACACCTAATAATTCATCTTCGGGAAACATAACCCCGGCATCAATAATATATAATTCCTCTTTATGAGTAACTACATACATATTCTTTCCAACTTCACCTAAACCACCTAAAGCGATAACATTTGTTGTATCATTCATAATTAATTCATCTCCTAAATTTAAAAAAAGTTAAACTCGCTACAACTCATTATACAAAAAAAACTTTATTTTGTAAAGGGACTTTGTTATACTTATATATAGGTGATAATCATGAAAATTAATAAAAAAGGGTTTACTTTAGTAGAATTATTAGCAGTTATTGCTATTATTGGAGGATTAATTACGTTTGCTAGTATGTCTGTGTTAAATTTAATTGAAACTTCTAAGACAGAAACTTTAAAGAAAGCTCGGGAAGCGGTATTAGATGGGGCGTTAACTTATGCTTTAAGAGAAGTTAATTTAGATGTTTGTTCTAATGGTTTTGCGCCTAATAATGTTAATGCGGTAGATCCTAATGGGAAGAGATGTATTGCTAAAATTTCTGTAAAAGATTTAAAACAAAAAGCTTATGTTACGGATAACTCTAATACTTGTAGTGAAGATGCAATTGTGGTAATATATAATTCTTATTTAAAAATGCAAGATGGTATGCCTTTAGGAGAATTTAAAGTATGGGCTGCCGATGATATATGTAAAGGATGATGAGATATGGGATTTTTTTCTAAATTAAAAAACTTAGTTAGTAGTAAGAAGGAAGAGAAAGAAGAACAAACTTTAGAAGTATATGATAGTGGGTTAGAAAAAACTCGTAAATCTTTTGTTTCTAAGTTAAATGTTTTGGGGCATACGTTTACAACAGTTAACGAAGAATACTATGAAGAACTAGAAAATCTACTTATTATGGCGGATATTGGGGTAAATACGGTCGTAAAATTTATGGAACGGTTACGTAAAAGAGTTAAAGATGAACATATAACGGATACCTCTTCTTTAAATGAAATTATTATTGATGAATTATTTATTATTTATGTTAATAATGCTTATTTAAGTGATAAAATTAATTTTGCAGAAGAAGGACCGACAGTTTTATTATTTGTTGGAGTTAATGGCGTCGGTAAAACAACAACCATTGGCAAACTTGCCCAAAAATTTAAAAATGAAGGTAAAAAAGTTATGCTTATTGCGGGTGATACCTTTAGAGCTGGGGCGACAGAACAATTAAAAGAGTGGGCCGAGCGCACTAAAAGTATCTTCTATGGTAAAGAAGAAGCAGACCCTGCCAGTGTGGTCTTTGATGGTTTAAAAGAAGCTAAAGAAGAAAATGTGGATATCGTCTTAATTGATACGGCGGGAAGACTTCAAAATAAAGTAAATTTAATGAATGAATTAGATAAAATAAATCGGGTTATTGCGAAATTTATTCCCGAAGCTCCCCATGAGACATTACTAGTAATTGATGCCACGACTGGTCAAAATGGGATATCCCAAGCTATCGCCTTTAAAGAAATAACTAATATTACGGGGATTGTTTTAACTAAATTAGATGGCACTGCTAAAGGTGGTATCGTTCTAGCTATCAAAGAAGAAGTAAACATTCCCGTTAAATATATCGGTTTAGGTGAAGGTGTCGATGATTTAGAAACCTTCGATATTGAAAAATATATTTATGGTTTATTTAAGGATTTATTATGAATAGAGTAAATTTATTAGAAATATTTGATATTTATAGTTCCTTACTAACTAATAAAGAACAAGAAATATTTAAATTATATTATGAAGAAGACTTATCATTAAGTGAAATAAGTGAAAACTTATCGATTACAAGAAGTGCGGTAAGTAAAACTTTAAAAACAGTGGAAAATAAATTACTTACTTTTGAAGAAAAATTACAAAAACAAGAAATAAAAAAAGAGTTAGAAACGATTCTAAAAGAAGATAATCTTGAAAATATTAAAAAAAGAATAACAAAGATTATCGATTTATAGGAGGACATATGAAAGGTAAAATCGTGGTCCTTGAAGGGACAGATTGTTCTGGTAAAGAAACGCAAACGAGATTATTGGTACAAGCTTTAAAAAAAGAAGGAGTAAAATGTGAACTTATGTCTTTTCCTACTTATGATACACCTACCGGTAGAATAATTGGTGGTCCGTATCTTGGTAGAGAAAATATGGATTCTTCTTACTTTAAAGAGGGGGCTTTACAAGTCGACCCTAAAGTTGCTTCCTTATATTATGCCGCAGACAGGAGATATAACCTACCTAAAATTAAAGAATATTTGGAAGAGGGTTATATCATTATTATGGATCGTTATGTCGAAAGTAATATGGCTCATCAAGGAAGTAGAATTGATGAGGAAGAAAAACGTCTTAACTTTTATAAATGGTTAGAAAACTTAGAATACGATTTACTAGAAATGCCAAGACCTGATTTAACGATATTACTACATATGCCTTATAAAAAAGCCTTAGAATTAAAAAGAGGAAGAAATATTACGGATGCTTATGAAACTTCCTTCTTACATCTTAAAAATACGGAAGAAGCTTATTTAGAATTAGCAAAATTACATAATTATAAAATTATAGAATGTGCTAATAAAGATAAATTACGAGATATTTTTGATATTCATAAGGAAGTATTAAAAATAATTAAAGAAATGGAGTAGATACATTATGTTTGAATATATGGGAGATAGATTATCTAAAGCAATAAAAAACATTCGTGGTTTAGGAAGAATTACGGAAGAAAATATTAATGAAGCTATGAGAGAGATTAGAATGGCTTTACTAGAAGCGGATGTTAACTATCAAGTTGTAAAAGAATTTATTGCTAGTGTTAAAGAAAAAGCTTTAGGTATGGATGTTTCTAAGTCTTTAAAACCAGATGAATTATTTATAAAACTGGTTAAAGATGAATTAGTAGAATTGCTTGGTAAAGAAGAAGTACCACTAGAAACAAATAAATATCCAACTATTTTAATGCTAGTTGGGTTACAAGGTAGTGGTAAAACAACAACAGCAGGAAAACTTGCTAATTATTTACGCAAGAAACATGCTAAAAAACCTTTGCTAGTTGCTTGTGACATTTATCGTCCTGCCGCAATCGATCAATTAAAAACGATTGGGAAAAGCTTAGATATTCCGGTTTATGAACATGGTAAGACGAAAGTAAATGATATAGTTTTGGAAGCCCTAGATTATGCGAAAGAAAATCATAATGATTATATCATAATCGATACTGCTGGGCGTTTACATATCGATGAAGATTTAATGAACGAATTAAAAGGTATTGAAGAATTAGTCCATCCGCATGAAACAATCTTAGTTATCGATGCCATGATGGGGCAAGATGCGATTAATGTTATTAATGGATTTAATAATAATTTACATTTAACCGGGGTTATTCTAACAAAATTAGATGGTGATACTAAAGGTGGAGTAGCACTATCTGTAAGACATTTAACTAATGTCCCTATTAAATTTGTGGGAGATAGTGAAAAACTAGATGGTTTAAGTCCATTCCATCCTGAAAGAATGGCATCACGTATTTTAGATATGGGGGACATTTTATCTATTGCTGAGAAAGTCGAAGATGTAATTGATGAACAAGAAGCTTTAGATGTGGCTAAAAAAATGAAAAAAGGCGATTATGACTTAAATGACTTTTTAACTAATTTAAAACAAATTCAAAAACTAGGGCCTCTAGAAAAGATTTTAAAAATGCTTCCACAAGCAAGAAATATGGGTCTTAATAATGTGACGATTAATCCTAAAGATTTAAAACATATTGAAGCCATAGTATTATCTATGACAATGGAAGAACGCAAACATCCTGAGATCTTAAAAGCAAGTCGAAAAATAAGAATCAGTAAAGGTTGTGCCAGAAGTGTTGAAGAAATCAATCGTTTATTAAAACAATTTGAAGAAATGAAAAAAATGATGAAACAACTATCTAACGGAAATATGAAAATGCCATTCTAAAATACTTGCATTTTCTGTAAATTTGTGTATATAATATATGTAGAAACAAAAAAAGAGATACCATGTTCCAATGTGGTGCTCTTACCTAGTTTGTTTTCGGTATAAAAGCACCTTTTTTAAGGTGTTTTATTATTATTGTTGTTGTCAATTATGCGAGCTATTAAAGTAAGTATGACAACTAGCATAACAAGAAATTCCATGCTACCAAAACCCTTTCTAAAAAAGATATTTGTATCATAGAAATCACCTCTTTAGTTGTAAACATCTTTTTGGATAAAA
>CANQHM010000022.1 GCA_947623845.1 uncultured Bacilli bacterium
GTGTTTTGTACTAAAAAATTCCAAGGTTATCTTGGATTTTTTTTATTCGTTAGGTTGCGGACATAGTCCGCGGTATGGTATAATTAAAATACAAGGAGTAATAGATGAAAAAAGTAATTAAACAAATATTACATAAAATAACTAGTAAAGGTTTTGAAGCATATATTATTGGTGGTTATGTTAGGGATACCATTTTAGGTATTGAGTCTTTTGATATTGATATTTGTACATCCGCTTTACCTAAAGATATTGTAAGTATTTTTGATGGTTATGATTTAACGGCCACAGATTATGGAAATATTAAGATTAGTAATAATAGATATAGTATTGATATAACGACATATCGTAAAGATATTGAAATGGTTAATCGAAGACCATCGAAAGTAGAATATATTACGAGTTTAGAAGAAGACTTACAAAGAAGAGATTTTACAATGAATGCGTTATGTATGGATGAAGAGGGGAATATTATTGATTTATTAGGGGGAATTAAAGATATTCAAGAAAGAAAAGTAAAATGTATTGGCGAAGCAAATAGTAAATTAAAAGAAGATCCTTTAAGAATGTTAAGAGCCATAAGATTTGCGATAACCCTAGATTTCTCATTAGATACGAACTTATATAATGCGATACTTAAAAATAAAAAATTAATTAAGAATTTATCTTATAATCGAAAAAGAGCGGAGTTAGATAAAATACTTACATCTCCTAATGCGAAGATGGGAATGCAATTACTTAATAATTTAGATATCTTAGATTTATTAGAAATAGAGGTTAATAACGACTTAGTTTATACTAATGATTTATGTGGCATGTATAGTCAAATAAAAGTAAGTGATAAGTATGTTTTTACGAAAGAAGAACAAAGTGCGATAAAAAGTATTAAAAAAATTTTAAAATATGGTAAAATAGATAATTATATAGTTTATACCTATGGATTATATCTATCAATGGTAGCAGGAGAGATTCTTAATATAAGTAAAACTACGGTAAGTAAAATAGCTAGTAATTTACCTTTAAAATCTCGTAATGATTTAGCATTAAATGGGGAAGAGATAATTCTTTATTTAAATATTAAACCTGGTAAAATAGTTAGTAAGATTATTAGTATTTTAGAAAAAGAAATATTAGAGGGAAGATTAGTTAATAAAAGAGATATTTTAATTAAATATTTACAAGATAATGAAAGGAAGCTAAAACATGAAGAATAAGTATTTTGTTTATGATAGTGATTTATTAAAAGTTATAAAGAATTATAATTTATCTTTAAATGAATTCTTAGTTTTAGTATACTTAATAAATAATTATAGTAAAGAATTTAATGTGGAAAATATTTCTTTAAATACGAATTTGGATTTAGAAGTAGTAATGGCTTCTTTTGATAAGTTATTAAAGTTAAAATTAGTTTTACTTGATACCGAGAAAGATTTAGAGGGGAAGATGGTAGAAACAATTAATTTAAGTAATTTAGAAAGAGAGTTAGAACTAAGTAGAAAAGAAAAAGAAACTAAAGATTATGAAACAAAGATTTATGATGCATTTGAAAGAGAGTTTGTAAGAACGTTATCGCCTACGGAATATGAAATTATTAATGCGTGGTTAGAGAGTAAATATAGTGAAGAATTAATTTTAGGAGCTTTAAAAGAAGCGGTATATAATGGGGCGACGAATCTTAAATACATTGATAAGATTTTATATGAATGGCATCGTAAAGGTTATAAGACGATGGAAGATGTGGAAAACGGAAGAAGAAAGGAAAAAGAATTAAGTAATACAGAGATGTTTGATTACAATTGGTTAGAAGATGATGAATAGTTTGTGGGAAGTTTTAGATGAAATGTATCCGGATGCGAGATGCGAACTTAATTATAATAAGGATTATGAGTTATTAATTGCTGTGGTTTTAAGTGCCCAATGTACTGATAAAAGAGTAAATATGGTAACTAAAGAGTTATTTAGTAAGTATGATATTAAGTCTTTAGCAAAGGCTTCTATAAAAGATATCGAAGATATTATAAGACCTTGTGGAACATATACAAGAAAAGCGGTATATATTAGTGAAATTGCGAAGTCATTAGTGACAAATTATGATGGCAAAGTACCGAATGACAGGGCTTACTTAGAAAGCTTACCAGGAGTAGGGCATAAAACGGCGAATGTGGTGTTATCAAACTTATTTAATGTTCCGGCTTTAGCGGTTGATACGCACGTTTCAAGAGTTAGTAAAAGATTAGGTATCGCAAAGGAAGCCGATGACGTTTTAACGATTGAAAAGAAACTAATGAAAAAGGTACCGAAAGATAAATGGGGAAGAGTGCATCATCAATTAGTTTTATTTGGCAGATACACTTGTAAAAGTAAGAATCCGTTATGTGAAGAATGCTTATTTAAAGATTGTAAGTCAAGAAAAAAGTGCTAAGTTTATAGCACTTTTTTTAACATGACGTTTTAACGTTAACAGTTTTTGTCTTAGTTTTGGTTTTACCTTTATAACCTATGGTATAAGTAATGGTATAAGTTCCTTCTTTAGAAGTATCAACTTTACTTGTTTCACTACCATTAAATTTTATTTTACTAGTTATAGTAACATTTTTAGTAATATCATTACCTTTAGTATCTAAAACCTTTATTACACCTTTAGGGGTATAAGAAGCATTTAGAGTAATACAACTTACATCACTTTCATCTAAGGTAATAGTTCCAATACCGACATCATCACCAGTTTCTGGAGTAGTAGGAGTAGAAGAACCTTCAACACTTGCTTTAACACTAACTCCGGAAGAAGATGCCGCTTTAAAGATAGTATAAGATGCTTTAACTGTATAAGTATGATTTCCTACACTAGCATTATTAATAGTATAAGAAGTATTTGTTGTTGAACCAATTAAGTTACCATTTTCATAAATATCATAGGTTAGAGAACCTAACTCTTGAGCATTTTCTTTCATTCTATTATCATAATATTTACTTACAACGCGATCCATCCATTTAGTATCACCAAATATTTCTTTAAAGTTATTAAAGTATTCTTGTTGACTTACTTCATCTATGGCCCATGGAATACTAATAGGTTGCCAGTTAAGGGTAACGCTAGTACCACTTACTTTAGAAGTTACACTAGCCGGATTTTCTAAGGTTTCATAACGTTTAGATACTTCGGTAGGTTCAGTACCTTTCTTAAATAATTCGGTCATTCGTTTATTTGATGGGGTATTAGCGCTAGGAAGCATTAGAGGAACAGTATCTCTTTCAACTTCAACACTAATAACATTACTTGGTCGTTTAAATCTACTATTGGTTTTATATATTTGTTTACCAATCTTGGTCATTAATCTACTGGTCATATTAGCACCTGCTATCGACATGGTATAACGTACATCGTTAATATCGAGTTTTTCATAACCATACCATAAAGCAATAGTGTAATCTGGAGAATAAGTAATACTCCAGTTATCACGAGAAGCTCCAATTTTTAAATTATATTTTATGGTTGTATTACCACCATAAGTAGATGTACCAGTTTTAGAAGCAATATCGGTTCCACTAGTAGAGAAGCTCGCCCCAACGTGATTTTGGAAAGCGGTCATTAAGATGGAAGTAACCATATAAGCGGTTTCTTCACTCATAACTTTTTCTTTCTTAGATTTATTATCGACGACTTCACCAGTATCAATAAATTCAATTTTCGTATAAGAATATGGTGCAATATAGTAACCACCATTTGCAAAGGAAGAATAAGCGGTTGCCATTTCAAGAGCATTAACACCATCGAAACCACCAATCGCCGCGGATTCATATAAGGTTTCGCCATAATGGATACCTAGAGAATGAACGAAATCAATAACTTTATCGGTATCAGTTTGTTGGAATGCTTGTAAAGCGGGAATGTTACGTGATGCACTTAAGGCACTACGCATGGTTGTTTGACCGGTGTAACCATCATCCGCATTTTTAATCGACTGACCATTTGAGTAAGTCATCGGTTCATCAAAGAAGTAAGTTCCTGGGCTACCATTATTAAATTCGATATATGGTCCATAATCCATAATTGGTTTAATAGTTGAACCAGGGTGTCTTATAACCCTTTTATCAGTCGCTAAGTTTAAAATACTTTTACCACTATAATGTCTTCTTCCGAAAACCCCAACGATACTACCATCTTGCGGATTAGTTACCGCTACAGCGACTTGAACTTTATCATCTGGGAAGTTAATAGTACCATCATCAATGGTATTTAAAGCATCTTGAACGCGTGGGTCTAAAGTGGTATAAATTTTCATCGCGTTAAAATATGGGTTAAGACCAGTATTTTGTTGAACTTCATCAACAACGGTATCAATAAATGATTGATATTGGGAAGAGTTTTCTTCTTCGGTATTAGCAAGCATGCTTTCTACAGGAACGGCTTGCGCGGAATCTCTTTGTTCTTTGGTAATATAACCATGACGATACATTAAGTTTAGAACGACATTTCGTCTTTCGGTCGCATTTTCAATACTATTATAAGGGTTATAGTAAACAGGGTTATTGAATAAGCCCGCAAGTAAGGCCGCTTCAGGAAGACTTAAGTCAGCAACACTTTTGCCAAAGTATAATTGACTAGCTCGTTCAACACCCCAAATATTTCCAGCTCCTAACCAAGACATATTGGCATAGAACTCAATAATTTCTTGTTTGGTAAATTTTTTTTCAATAATGAAGATGGACATATAGATATCGGTAAATTTTCTTATGATACCTTTGATACCTCCAACATCATCTTTATTAGTCCAAGTGTTTTTTACTACTTGCATGGTTATAGTAGAAGCACCACCAGCTCCAGCTTGATGGGTTAACTGACCAATCGTTGCTTTAATAAACCGAGCAATATCAAATCCGTTATGTTGGAAGAACCGTGAATCTTCGGTCGCAACAATCGCATCGACTAAAACTTCTGGTAAATCATCATAGGTAACGGTATCAATATCTTCATAACCCAACCTGGCATACTCATCACCATTAATGTCGTACAATATCGTCGAATTAGTTTTATATAATAAATCTAAATTCGCTTCGGGAGCTGAGATGATAATATATAAGAAGAATGCTAAAACTAAAGCGACGATAAGAATTAAAAGCGATAAGATCGTAATTAAAACAATATGTCTTTTCTTTTTCTTTTTCTTCGGTTTTTCTTCGGTTTCTTTCTTTAAACTTTTAGCTTTTTTAGTAATTTTGACAACTTTTTTCCCTTCATTTTTTTTCGGTTTCTTTTTTTCTTGATTATTCATAATTTTCCTCCTTTTTATTTATATAAACTTTATCAATAATACTTAAATAATCTAATGCGGGATTGTAACCATATTTTATTTCATAACCCTTTTCTTTAATATATTCATAAGGAATACTTTTTCTGGTGGTATTATCTATATAATCTAGGAAGTCACTACCTTTTAGTAAATAAACGATATTATTTATTAAAATAATTAAAAAAGTAATACCTTTATGTCTTATAACATTTCTAATATGGTTAATTTGATGGGGATGAATATTATTTAAAGGAAAAGAAGTACGATTTTTAGTTTCTTTAGCTTCAAAATCTACATATAATCCTTTATAAACCCCATTATAATCTAGAGTAGATTGGCTTTTAAAATAAGCTTTTTTAATCATCTTTTTATGATTTTCATAAGAAACATCTAAAACACCAATAGGGGTAGGTTTTTTATAAATTAATGCTAAATCCTTATCAATATAATAATTATTGGTTTCATTAATTAAACCTTCTAGATCCATTCCGCGATTTCCGTAGATGGTATTTTCTCTTTTGTGATATTCTTTTTTAATGTTATTAGGATACATCATACAAAAATCACCATCTTAATTATACTATATTTATCAAAAAATTTCACTATTAAAGTCATATTTTTAATTTCTTTACAAAATATTACTTATTTTGTCGATATTGTTTATTATTTTTAGGATTTATTTTATACTAACTAAAAAGGAGATTATATATGATAAGAGTAGATATATTTTTAGATAAGTTAATTAACGAGATAGATAATGCTAGTTTGCTATTAAACAAGGAAGTAGTAGATAAAAATATTAAGAAAAAATAATATTGAAATCTATAATACTTTGTGCTAGTATATGATTTTATGAAAAGGTGAAAGATATGACTAAAGACAAGGCTGGAATAGGAACACTTATGGTAAGAAAAGAGGGAACGATTAGTGGGAAGTCTTATTATTACTATGTAAATGCGGGTTTAGTAGTAGTGGCTGGAGCTAAGAGTAATCTTGGGGATTATGAGATACTTTCGGGTCCTTATTTTGGGAAAACCGCTAATAAACATAATCAATATGATGAATATATGGTGATAGATTATCTATCTTTTACGAAAATTTGTGAATTATTAAGTAATGATAATAATTTTGATTTAGAAAAGTTTATGAAAAAATATCAAGATAATAGTGGAAAATATTATACTTATGATTATACTAAAAGAGAGTTTAATTCCATTAATGGGGAGGATATTATACGTCAAATAGAAGATAATGAAAGGAAACTTACTTTACAAAAACAAGAGATAAAACCAGTAAGGCATTCAACTTATGGGTGGTAGGATCTTTATTATTTGACTAATTTAGTAAAATACTATATAATTCTAAGTGTAAGAGGGGGTACTAAAAGAAGGTGAGTATATGTATATTGATGAAGTTGAACTAACTCCGCAAGATATCTTAGATAAGGATTTTAAAATCGATGCTCGCGGTTATCGCCCTCAAGAAGTCGATAAATTCTTAGACAGTGTGATAAAAGATTACACGATTTATGAAGCTGCTAATAAAAGATTAGTTAAAGAAAATGATGAATTACACTTAGAAATTAAAAGATTAGAAGCTGAAATTAGAAGAATGAAAACTAATTTAGAAGCAGCAGAAAGTAGTGCTAATGAAGGTACTAGTAATGTGGATATCTTAAGAAGATTATCCCAACTTGAAAAAATCGTATTTGGAAAATAGATTCATAGACAAATGCTGTATACTAGTTATATAGAGGAAAGTCCATGCTCGCACTTCCTGCGATGGAAGTAGTGTTTGTGCTAAGGGAAGAAATAACCTTAGGTAGTGTAAACTAACGGCTCTCGAAATAACCTTAAATGGTTAAAGTAGGTATAAAAGTGCCAAAGAGACGAGTTACTAGGGAAACTTAGTAAGTGGAACGTGGTAAACCCCGCAAGCGAGAAACCCAAATTTGGTAGGGGAGTCTTATTTTAGGAATTAAACTAAAATAAGGACCTATTTATAGGTAGATAAATATTTGTCGCCACTTTATGTGGTACAGAACATGGCTTATTTGAATTTATTTTTTTATTTAGTAATATATTTTAGGTAAAGGAAGTGTTTATCATAAACCAGATTGGACTAACTTTAAAAGAAACACGGGAAAAGAATAGTATTAGTTTAGAAGAAGCGGGAAAAGATTTAGATATTAAACCTTTAATCTTAGCTAATATTGAAGCCGGTAATATTGGGTGTTTTAAAGATATCTTTGAATTAAAAGAGTATATTGCGTCATATGCTAAATACTTAGGTTTAGATGCCCAAAAGATGGTTGATAAATTTAATGAATATTTATTTGAGTATACGTCAAAGATTCCCATTAAAGAAATTGAAGAAAAGATTAAAGAACAAAAGAAACAAGAAGATAGTGAAGATCGGGTATTTTCACCTTATACAAAACAAATTAATGTAAAAAATAAACACATTGTGTGGATTTATGTTATAATAGCAATAGTAGTGGCATTAGTAATATTTTGGGCCGTGAAACAAATAACGGTTGATAATACCAAAACTAGTGTTGTTAGTGTTGTAAGATAGGAGATTTTTTATGAAATTAAATTTACCCAATAAAATAACGGTGGCGAGGTTAGTGTTATCAGTTATTGTTTTAGTATTAATAGCGGTACCTTGGTATCAATTAGGAGTTTCTTGGCCAGTATTAATGGAAGTAAAAAATGTGGAGATCGAACTTAACTATATTATTGCGGGCGTTTTCTTCTTAATTGCTTCTGTTACCGATTTCCTAGATGGTCATATTGCAAGAAGTAGAAATTTGGTTACGGACTTTGGCAAAACAATGGATGCGATTGCTGATAAAGTTTTAGTAAATGGAGTATTAATTGTTTTAGCGTATAATCATACTATTTCCGTTTTAGTACCAGTTATTATAGTAACAAGAGATATTGTTGTTGATGCTATTAGAACGGCTAGTAGTGGAAAAGGAAAAGTTATTCCTGCTTCATGGCCAGGGAAGATTAAAACCATATGTATGTTAATTGGTGTAACCTTAGCATTATTCTATAACTTACCATTTGAAATGTTTGGTATTTGGTTAGATGAAGCATTAATTGGAGTAGCAACTATCTTATCAATTTATTCCGGAGTTCAATATTATTTAGTTAATAAAGACTTTATATTTGGAGATAGTAAGTAATTAAAAGGCCTTAAGGTCTTTTTTTAATAGAAAGATATTTATGAGGAGATTCAAATAATATCTAATTTAGTTCGCGATAACCTTTAAATGGGCGATGAAAAGACATTTCTACTTGCAAAAATCATATAAATATGGTAGAATAAGACCTACAATTTATTTAGGGGGCTGGGTTTATGAAAAAGAATAATATTTTTAAGTATTTATTAAGTATTTTATTATTAGTTATAGTAGTGCCTATAACGGTTTTGGCCAAGGGAAAAATTACTTTAGATGTTGATAAAACGGATTTAGAAGTAGGAGATGTTATCACTGTTACCGCGAAGGTAAGTGAAAACACCGATTTATATGCTTTAAGTGCGGTTTTAAGTTATGATGAAAATGTTTTTGCACCGATAGATACGGAATCTTTCATTTTAGCTCATGATGCTTTAAGTATTATGTATAATCCCCTTAATAACAAGTTTGGGATTATTAATAAAGCGGGTAAAATTAATAAAGAATTATTTAAAGTAGAATTACAAGTAAAAGATAATGCAAATGTTGGAAAGACCGAGATTGGGCTTACTAATATTACCTCATCTTCGGGAGAAAAAGTAGAAAATTATGATAAAGAAGTTGTAAGCCTTTATGTTTCTAGAGATGCTAAAGAAGGGGAAGAAATTCCTACTAATAAACCTTATGAAGTAGTAGAAGATAAAGAAAATGTAAATAAGACTTTTGCAATGAAAACTTTAATTATTGCGATTGCGGTATTAGTGTCTTTAATGCTTGTATGTGCTATTTATATAACCATAACGAAAAAAGATAAAAAGAATTTAATTGTCGGAGTTGCGGTGACGACCGGAATTGTTTTAGTAACCTTTATTGTCATCTTAATATTTGCAAGTAATAAGAAAGACGTTAATAAAGATGGTCATAAAGATTATGATGATGCTAAAGATATTATGGAGTATTTATTAGATATTGAAGGTACCAAGAAAGATACAAATTCTAATGTTTCAAAACCAAGTTCTAATAAAAAACCAAATAATAATTTTGATTACGATGTTAATAATGATGGTAAAGTAGATATTGGGGACGTGGGAAGTAGTACGGAAGATGTTACCCAAGAAACAAATTATAAAGTTAAATTAATTGAAAGAAATGTTAATGACATATATGTTAACAAAGGAAGTATTACTTTAGAGTTTGATGCCGAAGTAAGTCCTAATGAAGATCTTAGCGAAATTCGGATTGATGGTGTTTGGACGCCAGTTATTAAAAGTAATACACATTACAATGTTATTTTAGATACGCCTTTAGAAGCGGGCGTACATGACTTTAAAATTACGGAAGTAAAACTTATTAATGGACGCGAAATTAAAGCTAAACTTACCATAACTAAAGAAATTTTAAAAGATGCTCCTTATGTGGATATGTTTAATATTAATGATACCGAAAATAGTTTAAATTTCCGATTAGAAGATAAAGATAACGCTTTTATTTCGGGAACAGTAGTAGTTACGGATCCATCTGGGGAAGATATTATTAGTGAAAAAGTAGAAGAAGAAAATCATTTTACTTATAAATTCTTAAAAGATACCTCTTATAATATTGTAGTTAAAGCCACATATGACTTAGATAGTGATAAACTTAATGATATTACAGGGGAACAAAATGTTTATGAAGATAAAATAATTTATCATCATGATTTTACGATATCTAATGATTATGATTTTAAAATTACCAATGTAGGAATTAGTGATGCCATATCTAAAGATGAAGACTTAGAAATTACTTTTGATAGTACCAATAATAATGGTTATGATGTGGAATATATTGTAGTTAATAATACGGAATATGATATTGCAGAAAAGAAAGATAATCATTATAAAGTTATTTTAAAAGGGTATGATACAAGTACTTTTGGAAGATTTGAACTTAATATCGATAAAGTAGTATTAGATAATTTAAAAGAATTTGATAGAGATAAAGATTATACTTTAAATCCTTTAACTTATACAGTATTAAAACATAATCCGGTAGTAGATAATATTAAATTAACGGAGGATAAAGATAATCAAGCTATTAAGGTCTCTTATAATCTTCAAGATGAAGATCAAACGTTAGATAACCTAACGGTAGTTTTAGTAGATTCTAATGATAAGATTATTGAAAAACTAGAAGATGTTAAGGAAGATAATCTATCTTTATCTTATAAAGGAACTAAAGATGGAAGATATACCGTTAAATTTTTAGGAACGGTTAATTTAGGTACGGAAAGACATATTTATCAAGATAAAAAACTAGGGGAAGAAAGTATTCTTACGCAACAAGATATTTATATTACGGATGTTTTAGTAACTAATGTTTACCCAGTTAAAGGCGAAGCTAAATATAAGATTACTTATAAATTATATGTTGCTGATTATATAAAGAAATATAGTAATAATAGAAGTTATAATACTTTATCTGCTGTGACCATTAATGGTTTAAATTATAATGCCGAAAGAGCTAGTGGGGAATTTACGTCTAATGTAAGTTTTACAATTCCAAAAGAAGCAGGAGTTGTAGATATTGTGGCAACGAGAGTTCAATTACAATATGAAGATTACAACAATAATGCGCGCGAATATTTCTCTATCGCCCCATATAAAACCCAAATTGATGTTTTAAAAGATAAACCTTCTATTGAAAACTTAAGAATTTTAGAAGAAGATTACGATAAGGGTAGTGTAACGATGTCCTTTGATGTTAAAGAAGATAAGGGCGGATTTATGGCTGGTCAAGTAAAACTAGGGGATGAATCTAAAGGTATCGTCGTGGGAAATAATAAAGTTACGTTTGAAAATGCTAAGAAAGACACTAAAACATCTTTAAAATTCTTTGCTGATTATGACTTAGATAGTAATATGTTACCTAATGAAAGTCCAGAAAAGAATAAACATTATAATGAAGAGATTTATAGTACGGAGTATACTTTAATTGATAATAAAGTTTATGATAAAATTACTTTAACTAATGTTAATAGTACGAAAAAATATTATGAAAAACATGAGAGTATTGGATTAAACTTTAATATTGAAGGATTAGATTCAACTTATAATTTAGAAGTAGTTAAAGTAATAATTAGAGATAAAGAATATGAGGTAACTTTAACGGAGAATGGTTATAATGTTTTAGTTGATGGATTTACTAGTTCAGGAGTTAAAGACCTTACTATTAAAGATATCATTTTAAATAATGGTAAGCAAATAACTTTAAAAGAACCTAAAACTTTAGAAATAGAAGTATTAAAAACTGCCGTAAGTATTGATAATTATAGTTATGATATTAAAGATAAAGAAATAAATCTTAATATTACGGTAAAAGATGCTGATCACTCTGTTAATAAAGATGAAGATATAAGAGTAGAAGTATATAATGAAGATAATGAATTAATTACTAAAATGCCTTATCAAGATAAATTAACAATTAAGAAAGATGATAATACTTTAAGATATTATGTTAAAGTGTTAGCTAGTTATGACCGGGATATAACTTTAAAAGGTGAAAACTATTATGAAAATAAAGAAATATTAAATGAAGTAATTTCTTTAGAGAAGAATTATATTGATTTAAAAGATATAACTAATGTTACTTTATATAAAGAAGAAGATGACAAAGTTAAAGAAATTAGTGAAGTAAATGTTAATGATATAAAAGATAATGTAAAAGATTACTATTTAGAAATAACATTAAATGAAATGCCTTCAATTCGTAGTAAGATTAAAAAAGTTTTAATTGAAAATGATAGTTTAGTTTTAGTCTTAGAAAGTAAATATATTACCAAAGATAGTGAAGATGGAGCAAAAGTAGTTTTTGGTAAAATTGTAAATGGTATTGCTACTAATGAAGCGAAACCAGAAACCTTTGCATCATTTATTCAAAGAATTAAAGCTGATCCTAAGGGTGAGTATGTTTTAAAAAGTAATTTAGATGCAGAAGGTATAAGTATTAGTGAAGAAGCTTATATTCCAGAATTTAAAGGAACTTTAGATGGTAATGGTTATACTATTAAAAATTTAGCTTACCCATTATTTGATAAAGTAGATGGAGCAACAATTACTAATTTAAAAATTGAAAGAGCAAACTTAGTTACAACGACTGCGCACGGAGTTTTAGCAAATAGTATTAATAAATCAACTATTAGTAATGTTTTAATTGATATCGTTTCTAAAAAAGATAGTGCTGGAGTATTTGGAAGTATTGGAGGGACTATCGAGGGTAGTACCATTGAAAATGTTAAAGCAAGTGGTTTAAGTATTGGAATTGCAGGAACTAATCAACAAATTGGTGGTATTGCGGGAGTTTTAAGAAATTCAACGATTAAAAATAGTTATGCTAATGGAACATTTACTGGTGGTTGGAACTATCGTGGGGGACTTGTTGGTAATATTACGGCACCTTCTACTATCGAAAACTGTTATAGTAAAGTAAGTATTACTAGTGGTTATGATGGTAACCTAGCATGTGGTATTGCTTGTGGTGGCGAAGGTAAGTTTATTAATAACGTAAGTTTAAGTACTGGTGGTATAGTAAACAAAATAGCATCTGGTTATAAAGAAAGTGAAAATAACTACTACTTAGGAAGCAAAACTGATGTATCAGAAAATACAGTAGGAATGAATGCTATAACCGAAAATGAAGTTAATAAAACTTTATTTGAAACGAAAGCGAAATTTAATGGTGATGTATGGAACTTAAAAGATATTTCGATAAATAACTTACCAAGTCTTAATAGTGAGAAAGTAAGCAAGATAAATACAGCTGAAGTAAAAGATATATATGATCCAAATAAAGAAATGTTATATAACAACTTGGCTTTATTAATGCCATTCTATGATAGTGAAAAGATTGTTAAGAGTGGGGAAAATATTGAAGTTGATAACATTTTAAATACCGAAGAAATTGAACATATAGTTCCTGTGGACGAAACTGGAAATGTAGTTACTTATTTAACTACAGATAAACCTAATAAAATAGTTAAAATTAAAGTAGTATTTAAAAATGGGGAGAAAAGAAAATATGATGTTCGTTATGAAAATACTTTTGATATGATAGCAAGTTATCGAATATCTTATTTAAAAGTCGATTATACCTTTAATCATTATATAATTGATAGTAATTCTCAATTAGTTAATAATTTAACTAACTACTTAGCAGGATTAAAATATGAAGATAGCTTAGATACTTTAACTCCTTCTGTAGATAGTAGATTATATAAAGAATTCTATCATGATGTTACTCAAAATGAGTTAAAAGAATTTGTGTTAAAATACTTATCTAATAGTAATTATACTAATACCTCTAGTGATAGAGTTATAAATGATTACTTAGAAAGAGAAATTAAAGCAAGTGGAAAATTAGAAAAAGCTTTATATGTATATAATTACTTTAGAAGATTCTATAGTTTAAGTATTGATGGTATTATGTTAAATGATTTAGTATTATTTAATTCGACGGGATTTAGCAAAGAATTAACTATTGATGGTATTGCTAGTGAATACTTAGCTAATGAAGCAAACTTTAATACTAATGGTACTAGTGATGCTTATGATAGAACATTATATAAATATACGAAGATTAAAACTATTCCAAAATTCCTAGAATATTGGGTAAAAGGAGTAGGTAGTGAAAATGTTGCTGATTGGTATGCTAATTCTTATAAAGGACTTTTAAGAGAAGTTAAAGTAACAGATAGAGATGATATACTATATCGTTTATGGGATCATATTAGTTATGAAGATAGTAATCATGCAGTATGGTTTAACTATGCTTTACCATTATTAACTTTACCAGAAAACTCTAGTTATATAATTTCTACACCAACCCAATTCTTAATTGGATCTTTAAGAACTTATATGGTAAATCCTAATGACCCAGGAGAGATGGATAAGTTTATTAATGAAAAGTTAAATGTTTATTTAGCAAGAATGCAAGATTATTTTGATACGGCTGCTAGTATTTTAATTAGTGAAAAATACTTTAATGAAATTCATGGTATTCAAGTAGATAAGCGCTATACTTATGATGAAAATGGTAACTATATGTTCCAAACTCCATATATAACGCAAGAACCATTCCATAAAAACTTTAATGAAGTCGTAGGAGTCTGGGCGCATGCCGATGGTAA
This sequence comes from uncultured Bacilli bacterium, assembly GCA_947623845.1. The sequence continues at coordinate 14,636 of CANQHM010000022.1, forward strand.
TGCGGCGACATCTAATGGAACATTTATCTTCTGGAGAGCATATGCGGCCTTAGATAGTTATTGGACATTTGGGACATGGTCACATGAAACGGCGCATAATGTTGATGCTAGATTATTCTTAAAGAATAATGGTCGTAGATATGATGCCGGTGGCGAAGATTATGCTGATGGTAACTTAACCCAAAGATTCTATGATGGGGATATTATCATGAACTTATCATTCCATTATAATCCAGGAGAAAGTATTGCTTCGAACCTTGTTCCTGATCGAATTAAAGGTCCACAAAAGGTTCAAGATTTCTATCGTAAATTATTTGAAACATTATATATTATGGATTATCTTGAAGCAAAAGCCTTCTTAACCTTAACACCAGCGGAACAAGCGGCTTTAGCAGTACAAGCAAGTTACCCTAATGAAGATCAATATCCAGATGAAAAAGATATTCGTTTAAGATATAAATATACGTTATATCAATCATTAAATGAAGAAGCCTTTAAAACGATGGGATTAAAATCATTAGAAAACTTATATGATAATCATCTTGTAATTTATCCAGGAATCATTTATTCAACGATTGGAGATAACCGTTATGGTGGGGAGAATATCTTAAAGGCGCGTTGGTATCAACCACATAATGATTATGGAAGACCTGACTCATACTCACTAAAATGGTTTGCTTATGAAATGCTTGGATTAAAAGGTTATGATGAGGGTTATATCGAATACTATAGTAATATTCATGCTAATGCTGATGGTACTAAGAATGACTTAATGGCTTTAAGAAGAATATTAGGTGATGAAACAGCTACATTTAAATCTTATAAATTAGGTAGATTTGAGGAAGTTGCTAAAAATATTCAATATGTTCAATATATTGATATTAATGAAACTTATAATAAAATACTTAATGCTTTAAAAACAGATGCGGCATTCGTTATTGCAGAAGAAAAACGCGCTTGGGAAACATACCCAGTGGAAGATGACACTTCTAAAACTAATCGTAATAATATAATCTCTTCCGCAAGAGCTTATAAGAATAGAGAGGATGTTAGAAAGAATATCTTCTATACCCTTAAAAATAGTACGAATGACTTTGTTTTAGAAGTATATGATACATCTAAAACACAAGCTATTACAGCTTTTAGTACAACAGAAAATTAAAACTAAGCAATTTCGGTTGCTTAGTTTTTATACTATTTTATCGAAAAAATAACGGGAAATCTCTTGACAGTATCTAAAAAAAGTAGTATTTTAAGAATTGATATTTTGTGAGAGGTATATATGGAGAATAAAAAGAAGTTTTCAAAATTAATTTTTTATTATATTAAAAAATTATATATTGATATAATTTCTTTTAAAACGGTACTTCTCTTAAGAAAAAGTATGACATAAATCTGTTATTGTGTCATGCTTTTTTTATATATGGAGGTGTTTTATGAAAAGTCTTGGTTTAGATGATTTACTTGAAGTTGTTAATTCTTATAATGCTTGCGAAATAGAAACTATAAAGAAAGCATATGATTATGCTCGAGATTTGCATAAAGGCCAGTATCGTCAAAGTGGGGAAGAATACATCACACATCCTTTAAATGTCGCATATATCTTAGCAGAAATGCATGCTGATAGAGATACTTTATGTGCAGGATTATTACATGATACATTAGAAGATACAAATATTACGAAAGAAGATATAACAGAAAATTTTAATAAAGAAGTAGCAAATTTAGTTGATGGAGTAACTAAACTCGCTAAAATGAATTTTTCTTCTAAAGAAGAACAAAATTTAGCTAATACGAGAAAGATAATAACGGGGATTACGGATGATGTGCGAATTATAATTATAAAGCTTGCCGATCGCTTACACAACATGCGAACACTAGAATTTAAAAGTGAATTTAAACAAAAAGAAAATGCTCTAGAAACGATGGAGATATTTGTTCCTTTAGCATATTATATCGGCGCCTATAGAATAAAATCGGAATTAGAAGATTTATCATTAAGATATTTAAGACCCAATGCTTATAAAAGAATTGCCGAAATGAAGTTAAAACTAGAAGAAGAAAGTAATGCTTGTTTGCAAGAAATGTTTTATAAAATTTCGAAAATATTAAACGATAAAAATATTCCTAATGAAATAAAAGTAAGAACTAAAAACATATATGGAATATATCGGCGCATTAATGAAGGTAATAGAATGGTCGATATTCATGACTTATTAGCTTTAAAAGTTATGGTTGATGAAGTGGAAAATTGTTATAGAACTTTATACTTAGTCCATAAAGAATATCATCCTTTAAATGATAAATTTAAGGATTATATATGTAATCCAAAAACTAATATGTATCAATCACTACATACGACAGTTTTTGGACCAGGTGAAAGACTTGTTCAAACGCAAATAAGAACATTTGATATGGATAAAGTTGCTTCTTTTGGACTTGCTACGTATTGGGATATTAACAAAGGGGACGCACGAAATATCATGCAAAATGATTTAAAAAATAAATATCAGTTTTTTAAATCATTAGTAGAAATAAATAGTATGTTTGGAGATAATCAAGACTTTGTAAAACAAGTAAAAAGTGAGTTATTTTCCAATAAAATATATGTTTATACTACTAAAGGGGATATTATAGAGTTACCAAAAGGATCGACACCAATTGATTTTGCCTATAAAATTCATACCGATATAGGTAATACTATGGTAGCAGCGATAGTAAATGATGAATGTGTGCCATTAGATTATCAGCTAAAAAGTAAAGATAGAGTAAAAATAATAACGGATTTGTTAGCATATGGTCCGAGACTTGAATGGCTTGATAAGGCTTATACGTCGTATGCAAAGCGAAGAATAAGGGAGTTTTGTAAAAAGTGATATATTATTTTTTAAATAATATATAAATAAAACATTAAAGGAGGTGGAATTATGAGAAAATTATTAAAAAAATTTAATAGAAAATTTGACTTATTATGTACTGCTTAATAAAAAATATTGATTATGGTTGTAATACCATATAATTAAATGTGGTTTTTATATGGTATTACAATACAATTTTGGGGGAGTGATTATGATTAAAGATAATTTGAAAAATATTATCATACCAGAAAAATTAAAAGAAAATATTGATGAAGTATTAGAAGAACAATTATTTAATGCCAATCGTTATTATGCTGAATCTAATCCATTTATATCTTCTTTAATGGAAATAGAAAAACGAAAAAATCCTATAGAATTTTTAGAAGAATTAAAAAAAAGATGGAACTGGCATAATACGTTTTATGAAAATTTATTAGAACCAGCATTTTTAGAAATTACAAGCGAAAGTTTTCTAGAATTAACCCCACAAGAAGTTTTAGATATAATAGCTATTTATAAAACTTGTTGTTTAGTAGATGAAACTACTTTAGTAACTTCGGGAGCAATCAAAAAGCATTTAGAATATAATTTCCCTAAAGTATTAATTGAAGATGAGTATTATTCTAAAGAAGAGGCTAGATATATGCTTTTAACACCACCAGTATTAACTTTTTTCGCTGAATATGAAAAAGAACATCTAGAATATGTTATTTTATTAAAAAGAAATGCACTACAAGCTAAAGAATTTAGAGAATACTTAAAGAAAAAGTATCATGCTAATGATGATAAGATTTTTCAAAGTAGATTTAATAAAAAATATAAAGATCGAATTAATATGGATGAAGAAGTATTACTTGAACAAATTAGTAATTTAAATATTTCAGAATGTTATAAAATAAACCATTTATATTTTACAATAGAACATCCTATTAGGAAAGCTTTTAATGATATAATAATTTATGATAATGTAAATGAAAAGTATATTTCTTCTAGATTATATGGAATTTCGGGATTTCTATTTAGAAGAAAAGTACTAGAATATTTAAATTTAAGTAATATATTACCTAATAATGGATATATATATGAGAATTCTAACGAAGTAGTTATTAAAGGTTTATATAAGTTATATGAAGAAAGGGTAAGAAAAATGGAAAAAGATATAAAGCCATATCGTCAAAGAGGGGATACTTGTGCTATAGCATGTATGTTAATGGTATTAGAATATTATAAATTAATACCAGAAGCGCATCGCCATTATGAAAGTAAATATTATCGAATATATGGATCTAGATATATGGATGGTACACCGTTCTCGGCTTTAGCATGGCATTTTGCCAAAAATGGGTTAGATACAGAAATATATCATTCCGAAGAAACAATATTTAGTAATGAGAAACACTTATTAGATGATAATGTATTTGCTGACTTGATGGAAGAATATAAAGAGTTTTTAAATAGAGCTAAAGATATGGGATGTAAAGTAAAAAATGGCATAGAAGTAAATAGTGAATTAATTAAAAAGAGATTAGAAGAAGATAAATTAGTAATTTTAGCAGGTCAATTAGGAAGTATTTTACATGCTATATTAATATGTGGTTATGATAAAGATGATTTTATTGTATGTGATCCTTTATATAAAGAAAAACAAAAATGGAGTAAAGAAGATATTGA
>CANQHM010000023.1 GCA_947623845.1 uncultured Bacilli bacterium
TTAAATCATTTAATTTTAAGTTTAATCTAAGCTACTCAAAATTGACTTTTTTTACTTAGTTTTCAAAGATCATTTCTTGCGCTATCTACTACTTTTCTTCGATGCGCACTAGTAATATACCAAATTCCATTTTTATTGTCAACACTTTTTTGCAAATTTTTTAAAATTTTTGCAAATGCCCATTTTATAGGGTTTTAAATGGAACGGGAACGTATTACCCTTTTTGGGTTGCGTTCTTTTTAAGTATATAACAAAATATATGCTGGTGCAAGAAAAAAATGCAAAATTTCGACATATTTACACAAACTTTGCATTTTTAGGCTAATTACTAAGCATTTCTTGATATTTATGATAATAACTTTTAACTATTTCACTAGCAAAAGGTCCATCATTTTTCCTTTTCATAGTTATCAATTTTGTTAATTCGTTACGGATTATAATATCAGTTACAGGCGGGTAATTCATTATTTTACGATGATAGTTATATTCATTACGATCTAAAACTTTAAAACCGCCATCAGGAAAAACTCTTAAATCCAAATCATAATCAATATATTTAATAGTATTATTTTCGATAACAAAGGGAGAAGCAATATTACAGTAATAAAATAATCCATAATCTTTTAACTGACCAATTATATTAAACCAATCATGTTTATAGAAGAACAATACTGCGGGTTCTTTGGTGATATGAATACGTCCATCGTTTTCTCTAATTTGCGTCTTTTGATTAGCGCACACAATTTTTTCTTCATCTATTTCCAAAACAATGGCTTCATCACTAATACTATGAAGTGTTCCATCATGTTTATAACAATGAATAGCTAATTTATCACCAACTTTAACATCTGCCATTTTAGATCATCCTATTCTGTAATAACTTCTAGGGCTTTATTTAATTGTTCTTCATATAGATTAGTTATCATTTCATTATAAATATTTATTTCTTCTTCGGTGATATTAGGGTTTTCAATATCAGGTAAGGCACTTGTATCCAAAGTTACTTTATAATCAGGTTCTATTCCGATTTCATCTATACAAGTACCATTTGGTCTTAACCATTTAGCGCTAGTATATTTAATTAAAGTTTTATCATCAAAGCTTTTAGCATGTTGAACTTTGCCTTTACCAAAACTTTTTTCTCCAACTAAAGTAGCACCATAACTGTCTTTTAAGGCAGATGCTAATACTTCAGAGGCACTAGCACTTTTACCATTAATTAAAACAACTATTTTATAATTTCTCTTTTCTTTGGTATTATCTTTAGTTTGACTAACTCCATTTTTATCTTCTAACCCATAGATTACTTTACCTTTTTCTAAGAACAATTTAGCAATATCTTCAGTTTCTTCTAAATAACCACCGGTATTGTCTCGCAAATCAATAATTAAGCCATTTATATTTTCAGCTTCCAAAGTTTTTAAATCTTGTTTAACTTGTTTATAGATAGAACTACTAAAGACATCAATTTTTAAATACCCAATTTTTTGACTATTATAATTATAGATATTGGTTTCAGTAGCGGGTTTTAAAATCTTTTTAGCAGTAACTTTATATTCAAGAATATTTTCTCCTCTTAGAACAGTAATAATGGTTTCTTTGTTTTCTTCTTTAATAATTTTAGTTACATTTTCAACATCTTTAGCATTTACTTCTTCACCATCTATTTTTTGGATAATGTCACCAACTTTTAAGCCCGCACTTTCAGCAGGAGTATCTTTATATACTTTATTAATGGTAATGGTATTATTTATAGAATCGTATAAAATCCCAATTCCAATACCTACATATTCGCCCGCTAAATCTTCAGCTAAAGAAGCAGCTTCTTTACTATCCATATAAACAGAATATTGATCGCCTAAATAATTCATCATACCATTAATAGCGTTGTTAATAAGTTCTTCCTTATCCACATCTTCATAATATTCTTCTAAAACAGAAGCGTAAGAATTTAAAAATTGTTGAAGGTTAGTATCTTTTACTAAATCAGTGTAAGACATACCATTGGCAGTTTTATAATTACTAGTCACAATAATGCCGGTTGCTAAAGCCGTAAATATTCCGGTTGCTACTATAACAATAATAATTTCCGGTAAGTTAAATCCTCTTACAATTTTTTGGTTGTTATCTTTCATATGTATCATCCTCTATTTTATATTTTATCACTAAAATATATTCTAATAAAGAAAAAAGTTACTAGTTTTGTCTAGTAACTTAAAATTCTACATTTAATTCTTTAATAGCTTTTTCGTAATCAGTAATTGTTTTAGTTATTTTTCCGTCTTTAACTCTTAAAAGAGTAAATTCTCCAAAGACCATATCTTTAATGCTGCCACTAACATCCGTTTTATCACCAACATGGCTTTTGTTTAAAGGATTGGATAAGTCAACATAGTATAGTGGGATTTCATCAGAACTACCACTTGTGTATTTAACTCCAAGATTATTATAACCATTATTTTCTACTTGGTCATATACTAAAACATAGTATTCTTTAACTGGTCTATTTAAAATAGTTCCAACAATAGCTGTATCATAACTAGTTGTTACTTCTTGTATTTTATCTTCATCATCATCTTTTTTAGTAAATAAGTCTTTACTTACAAAGGCTCTTGTTAAAAAGTAAACAGCTACTCCACATACTAATACGACTGCTAAAATAATTAAAAAATTTCTTACTGCTTTTTTTTCTTCCATTTAAACCACCTATAGTTATTATACACAAATAAAGATATAAATGCAAATTAAAAACAGAAATTTTTTATTTCTGTTTCAATCCAAATTATTTTAGAGTGGTTATGGTGCTTCCAATACTTTCAGCGATTGTTAATAATTCATTACTACTTAAATTGCCACTAGCTAAGTAATAGTCAATATTGTTACTTGTCCAATATAGGGAATTCCCCGATAAAGCAGCAATGGTGTCGTTTAACATTAGAGGTTCGCCATAGACAGGAATTATTTCAAATTCATCCATTGGTTTACTCATTTCTTCGACTAAAACAAATTCTTTAGCACCACCGAAGGTTAATATAGCTCTCGTTCCATCATCGGTATCAATTAGCTCTTTACTTGATAAAAAGGTATCAGTTGGAACATATAATGGATAGATAATATCTTCTAGGGAGGCAGAACTAGTTTCACTACAACAATCTTCTTTAATTAAGTTATCTAATTTAAATTCATCATCATCTAAACCGGCTTTATAATCTAACTTATTAACAACTAGTTTAATTTTAACTATATCACTACCATTAAATACTTCGACTTTTTTAAGATTAGAATTTTTATCTAAATAGATTAATTGATATACCAATTCTTGGTTATTAGGGTAGTTAACATCAGTTCTAACAATATATTCATCATCTTTTACTTTAATATCTAATTTTTCCATATTTTTAATATCACTAACTAGCGAACTTAATAGGTAAGATTGGGAACCATTATTAGGCCAGTCGGATTGAAATTTAAAACTCTTATTTAAATTAGGGGTCACAACGTATATTCCTTCTGAGTTCTTCAAAATAACTTGTTCATGATTATTTATTTGGTTAATTAAGGATACTTTATAATTATCACTCTTTAAATAAGAAACATCTATTTTATAAGTAAAAGTATCTTCGTCATTAAACATTTCTAAACTGCCATCTAGTTTATAACTTTTACTACTATTTACTTTGCTTTCAAAATCTTTAACAACAGACTCATTAGTTTTCTTACCACACCCACTTATTAGAAAAACAAGAATAAACAATATTAAAACTTTTTTCACTACAACACACTCCTTTTCTAATAAAATATATTTTAGTTTTTTTTAAATATTCATGTATATTATAAGTATTTTAGTTCATACTAAGATTAGAAAAGAGGATGAGTTTATGCAAATAATTCAAAAGATAGCATTAGTTTTCACTATTATAGGAGCAGTTAACTGGGGTTTAATTGGTTTATTTGATTTTAACTTAGTTAATATGATATTTGGTGGAATGGAAATGTTAGAAAAAATAGTATATATTATTGTAGGAGTTTGTGGTCTTATTAATATAGGTATACTATTTACGGAATTATATCAAGGAGAACATTAAAAAGATTCCTTATTTTTTAAGGAATTTTTTAATTTATACTATAAAGATTTTGAAAATTTAATCTTTATTTTTTCCGCATTTTCTAAACTAAGATTAGTTATAGCACATACATCTTCAACACTATAACCTCTTTTTAACATGTTGGTAGCTATTTTTTTTATACCTTTTTCTTCACCTTCTTTTATTCCTTCAATTTTACCTTCTCTAAGTCCTTCAATTTTGTATGTGTTTAATAATATTCTTTGTTCTAAATCGACATCTCGGTATCCTAATGGTAATTTTTTACTATATTTCATAATCTCTTCTCCTACTCCTTTCAATATTTTATCTTTTTTTCCTATTTCTAATATCTTTTCTTTATCTTCTAATATCATTATCTTTAAATAATCTAATAATTTAATCTCTTCACTTTCAGTATACTTCTTGTTTTGCAAATAGTCAAGTAATATGTGATATATCTCCATTCTCTGTAACGGGTATTTCTCTTTATATATTCCTTCTTCTAATATATATTTATTTTTTAATTCTTTTCCATAGTTATTAAAACAATCAAAATTTATTTGAATAAACTTTTCATCTATACTATATTTTTCTCCTTCTATATTTATATTATTATTTAATAAACACAAATAACTAAAGTTTTTAACCATTAATTCTTTATAATAAAATCTATTCATTTCCAAATTAATAATATAATTATCACATTTAACCACAATATCACTTCTTTCATGTTTATTCTTCTTATTATTTTCTCCTAAAGTAGTATCTATATATTCTAATTTTTTTAATTTTTCTAGAGGTATTTTAGTAATATAATGAATTAAATTAATTAAATATCTTTTATTAGTATGCATAATATGAAAAAACATTTTATCATTAGTTATTGGTACTATTTGCTCTTCTTTATTATCTTTTTCTTTTTTAGGCATATATATTTCTCCTTTCAGGTATATGAAACTATACATCAAATAAAATCAAAAGTAAAACTACAGATTTTGCGAGTTTGGGCTCCAAATTAAAAAATTGGCATTTCCCAAATATATGGGAAATTTTTAAAACTTTATCACACCAAAAATACCTTACAAAGTAAGGTATAATCTAAGATTAACTAATATTTATTAAACTTTTAAAATCAAAATACAGATTTTGCTCCTTTTTTAAGAAAAAGCCTTCCAATTTTAAAAATTGGTAAAATTTAATTTTTTACGTTGATAATACATATGGATTTTCATATGTTCCATCTCCACTTGTTATTTTTGTATCATAGGTTAGATATAAGGTAGGGTAAACCGAATTCTGTCCGGTCGCATAGTTGTGGTAAAAATGACCGAAGTTGTACAGAACAAATACAAGGTTGGAGTCTGCTAAATACGGCGTGATAGTCCATGGATAATCCATACTATATAACCAATTATTATTTTTAGCACAATTAGTTTGATATGTTTCATTTCTCCAATCATATATAGCTGTATTTAAACATCCTGCTCTATCAGTTATTGGGTCATCTTTTAAGCCACTTGTGGCATATCCATAATCACTTGCATACATTAATCCGATATATCCATTCCAGGTTGCTTGAGCACCATTTGATACTTCAGTTCCTCGTTCCGCTGTATAATAATCAGGAGCTTTAGCAATAGGATAATTCGCTGAAGATATTCCTCCGATTTGCCATGTTACTTGTTCTATCATTCCTTGAGTTGCACCCGTTATTCCTTTTGCACTACTTAGTATATTCCCACTATAATAATTTTCTAAACTTGTTTTTAAAGTAGCATTCGCCCAATTATTCGAGCCATTTTCTCCTCCTGATGAATCCCATGCTATACCTCCTATCCTATCTGCTCTTCTTATTTTTACTAGATTTTGGAGAGTAGTTGGTTCATCAGCACTTACTTTTACAATTTGGTTAAATGAACCAATAATTCGCCATTTCTCACATTTGTGGTCATCATCAGTAGCGTTTTCTTGTGTTAAGTTTTCATAATCATCACAGTTAAACCAGATATAATTTGCGGGATCTTTTCCATAGTATCTAGCATTACTATCTGGATCATCAAAAGCTAAAATATTTGTAAATTTTTCTCCTTCTTCTAATAAACATTCAGACATTTCTTTTCCTTCACATGATTTCATATGAAACGGACTTTTTACAAAAAATACAGTACATTTATCTGGCCCTTTTATACTAGCATTTAAATTCCAAGTATCGGTATCCCAACTATCATTTATTATATTACCATTTTCACATTCGATATGGGAATATACATATCCCTCTTCTTTAGTAGGAAATTTATTTGTCGATTTTTCTTGGTCATCTAATTTAACTGATAAAATAATATCTTTTCTATAGAATTTATCTACAGTAGTATAAATAATTCTTTTATTATATTTTATTTGATATAAGGCATAACTACTTCCTATGGCTACTATTAATAGTAATAAACATACACCTAATATTACTTTATTTTTATTTCCTTTTTGAATTTTATTTAATTCTTTTTCTGGGTTAAAAGTTCTCATATAATCTACCTCTAATTTATTATAACTATTATTTTATTTATAAAGTTTTATCTATAACCAATTGGTTAAGTAGGAAACAATATAGATTTTTTATATGCAATAATTTGGTAAGAGGTATTACTAAAAAATATGAATATAGATAGGTTAAAAGAAATTAGAGAAGATAAAGATTTATATCAAAAAGATATTGCTAAAGTATTAAAAATTAATCAAGTAGTCTATAGTAGATATGAAACTGGTTTAAGACTTATACCAATAGATAAGTTATGTAAGTTAGCAGAGTTTTATAATACTTCTGTAGATTATTTGCTAAATTTAACTGATGAAAGAAAACCTTATCCTAGAAAGAGAATATAAAAAAACAAATAAGTTTTGGCTTATTTGTTTCAGACTGTTGACAAATGAAAAATTTGAAAACAGTCTTTTATTATTTTAAGAAATATATTATAATAAAAATGTAAGGTTGCTTATTATTCCTAAAAAAAAGCTTACAAACCTTACTTTTTTTATAAAATTTTGATATAATAAATATAGGAATAATAAGAAAGTAAGTGATTAATATGTCAATGACCAAAAGACCAAAAAGAAGTTATTCAAGTGAAATAGTAAATTTAGAAAGTATGATTCCAGAAGATCATTTTTTAAGAGTGATAGAAGAACATTTTGATTGGAACTTTGTATATGAAGAAGTAGAAAAACTATATTCTAAGGTAGGAAGAAAAAGTATAGACCCTGTAGTTTTAGTAAAGATTCATATATTAAAGTTCCTTTTTCATGAAGATAGTTTAAGAAGAACATATGAAAATTTAAAATTTAATAATTTATATAGGTGGTTTATAGGATATAACTTAAATGAAAACGTCCCAGATCATTCAACATATTCAAAAAACTATAAAAGAAAGTTTTGTAAATTAGAGAAAGATTTATTAAAAACAATATTTGATAAAGTAATAGAATTATTGATAAATTGGGATTGTTTAGATATGACAGCTGTATATATAGATTCAACCCATACAAAAGCATATGCAAATAAAAAGAAAAATCATAAAGAGCTAGTAAAAATAGAAGCAAAAAAATATCAAAAAGAATTAGATTTAGAAATAGCTTTAAAAGGATTACACGAAGAAACATTAAGTGAAAAAGAATATTTTGAAGAAGTAGAAAAGATAATAAAATGTAACGAGGAAGTGGATACGGAAGAAGTAATTGGAGAAAAAGAGATAATAGTAAGTGATGTAGATAAAGATGCAGGAATGTTATATAAAAGCGATAAAGAGAAAATGTTTGGATATAATACAAGTGTAATATGTGAGAACAATAATTACATATTAACAGTAGATACAAACGGAAGTAATGTTCATGATTCAGTTTCTTTTTATCAATCATTTGAAAACTTAGTAAATAACTTTGATATAACAAATATAGATTACTTCGTAGGAGATGCAGCTTATTTAACACCACATATATGTAAAACAATTATAGATTTAGAAATGATACCAGCGTTTCCATATACAAGAAAAGGATATCGCAAAGGATACTTTAGGAAATATGAATTTGTTTATGATGAATATAATGATATTTATATTTGCCCAAATGAAAAAGATTTAATTCCAACAGGTCGAATAGATAAAAATGGATACATTATTTATAGAGCAAGTGAAGAAGATTGTAAAAATTGTCCATTTAAAGAACGATGTACAAAAAGTAAATGTAAACAAATAATGAGACATGTATGGGAGGAATATAAAGAAATGACAAATGATTATAGACATCATAAAGAAGTAAAAGAAATATATAGACAAAGGCCACAGCATATAGAAAGAGTCTTTGCAGATGGGAAAATGAAGTATGGATTAAGAAATACATACTTTAGGACAAAAGAAAGGGTTCATCGAGAAATGACCTTGCTTTATGCATGTATGAATCTCAAAAAATTTGCATTACATCATTATGCTTAGTATAAAAATACAAAAAGCATTACTGTTTTCTCAATAACGTTTAAAAATTTTCAAAATAAAAGACAAATAAGCAAATATTTTACCTATTTGTCAACAGTCTGAAACAAATAAGTTTTGGCTTATTTGTTTTAATTTTTAGTTAAGGTAATATTTACTCCGGAATTTACTATATAAGTTACTTTGGAGTCTTTACCTTCAACAGTTACTTTAACGTTATCGTGGTCTCCTCCAGTATAACCTGCTAAGTCAATGTAAGCTTCAATATCTTCAGCAGTTATTTTATCGATAACAGATGCTACACCACTTATTTGAACATTAACAGTTTTGTCTTCTGCACTTCGAGCGTTTACAGTGTATCCCGAAGGAACATTACGATAAGTTACGGCCACACCCTCAATAGTCCTTTGTTCACCATCTCCAAATGATACTTTAACATTGGCATAATTATCACTAATATATCTTACTCCACTTGGTTTTTCAATAGTTACGTGATAAGTAAAGTCTCCAGATGTACCTTGGTTAGTTACATCAATAGTTACAGGAACACTAGTTATACTATCTATCTCACTTTGTTCACCATATATTTTTACTTTATATTCATTTTGACCATTAATGGTAATACTTGATATTGCTTTACCAGCAACTAGTTCTCCAGTAGTTAAAATTCTTATTGGTACATCTACACTATAGCTACTTAATTCAACGGTTGCACCAACTGTTACAGGAACAATTTCTACGTTTTCTAGGATACTTCCGTTTTCATCATATGCTATAATTGGTACGCTATCTAAAGTATAAGTTCCACTATCTTTAAAATCATCATTGCTTAAGTCAATTAAGGCTTTAACAGTAGCAATTCGTGATAGAGTTTCTTCACTTCCTTTAACAACTACCTCATTCTTATCTAAATTAACGCTTTTAACACTTAAAGTTCCATCTAATTCATCTTGGTTTAATAAGTCATAACCAATTGATTTAAGACTTGATACTTTTTTACTAATTGTTACATAGACAAAAGATGGATCAAGTTTATAATTTAAGTTATCGATATTTTGATTATAAGTTAATTTAACACGATATGGGTCTTCTCTTGGAGTATAATCAGTTAAGTCTAAAACTACTTCATGTTCTCCTAATTGTTTAGCTAAGTACAAATCCATTTTACGTCCAATTAAGGTAATATCTACTGTATCTGGTATGCCCTCAACAACATAAGCTTCTCTATTATATTCGACTCTTACCTCTTTATTAACTAATATTTCCGCATCAGTACCTACTAAAGTTATTACTCTACTATCGACAAGTAAGAAAACTGTAATTGCTAAAATTAAAGAGAAATATAATAATACATTAGGGCGGTTTAAGAATGAATCAATTTTAATTGGATTACTTCCTATCTTTTTACCTATAGCATAAACTAATTTACTTATCGGAGTAACGATATATCTATCTATTAAATAATAGAAAGCTTTAAAGAAGTTTGCAATAGCAGTAAATATTTTATTCATGAGGTTCACCTTCTTCCTCTTCATCAGCATTATAGAAGATTTCCGCTTTTGGTTTTAATTCTTCTACTAACATCATTCTAAATTCATCTAAAGAAAGGTTATAATGAATTTCGTTATCAAAGGCGATACTTAATCTTCCAGTTTCTTCACTAACTACTAGAGCAAGAGCATCACTTTCTTCGGCAATACCTAAGGCTGCTCTATGTCTAGTTCCTAATCTTTTACTAACGTTAGGGTTCATACTAGTTTTAAATACCGCACCCGCACAGGTTAAACGGTCTCCTTGAATAATTACGCCACCATCATGTAATGGAGAGTTAGGAAAAAAGATACTTCCAAGTAGAGGGCTGGTTAGGTCCGCATAAATTTTGGTAGCGGGGTCGATATATTCTTGTAAAGACATATCTCTTTCAATAACAATTAAAGCTCCAAAACGATTTTTCTTTAAGTATTCAACCGCATCCATTATTTCATAGACTACTCTTTCTCTTTCATCAACAGTTAAGATTTTATGGCGTCCTAAAAGTTGGGTACGTCCAATGGACTCTAAAACATTTCTAATTTCTGGTTGGAAGATAACAATTATCGCTAAAGGTCCCCATTCTAAGATATATTCTAATACCAATCCTACAGTATATAAATTTAATAAATTACTAATTATTTTAATTGCTACTAAAAAAACAATTCCTTTAACAATTAAAACTAGCTTAACATTATTTTTAATATTTTTTAATACGAAGTAAAACATTAACCAAACTACTGCTATATCAATTACTTTGGTTAAAATACTCCATAAAGTGGTTAAAGTCATAAATAACTTCCTTTCTAATATCACATTAAATATTATACCAAACACCCTAGAAACGTCAACTAAAGTTTTTCTACTTCATTATTTACTCCCTCATTCATAGTAGGAATGTCTAATCTCGTAGTATTTTTATTAATGGTATCACCGATAGCTCTTCCTTCTACTTCTTTTTTAAGGTCTTCTAATTCCGGTTGATTTTTGTTACTACGCATATCATTTTTAATAACTAAGTCATCATTTTTAATAGAATTATACCCAATAATAGCAAGAACTAAAATAACACTTAAAGCTATTAAAATAATATAACTATCCGCTAAAATATTTAGGAACCCCTCCATATTACTCCTCCTTTAATTTATATTTAAGGTTTGATTTTTAGGTTGTATTTGAATAAAGGTATTACCATCATTAACTATTAAGTCTTCACCGGTACTTTTTATTTTGTATTTAGTTTTACTACTTCTACTAGTTTTTTCCCAAGTAATAGGAATAGCCATACCTTCACTAATATAGTAACCTTCTCCACTACCTATATTATCAAAATTTTGACGGTTCTTTTCATCGCCGGCGATGGTAGAATTAGCTACTTGATAAACAATGATATTTTTGAAGGTATATTGTTCTTTGGTTACATAATCGGTATGAGGTGTACCATTAACGCTTCTTTTATAAACCTTATTTTCAGCATCATAATCATAGTGATTGCGGTAATAAGTGGAGTAATCAATATCAATACTAGTAGCAGGTATTACAGTTTCATCACTTGCTAAATCAAGGGAATCAGCGCTATAAGTTAAAAGTAAACCACCTTGTAAGTTTTTACGATAACCATAATAATCTACAGCTTCATTAAGTCTTTCCGTACTAGTATAAGCTGTATGTTCAGTAGCAACCGGTAAAGTATTATCTTTCCAGAAGAATTTAGTACCACCAGGAATATTATTAATACCTAAAGTTTTAATATCACTTTGCGCTTGAGGACTCCATCCCCAGTGAGCATAGTAAGCGTCATTTTCTAAAACGTAATCAAGATAATAATGTCTAGCACTTCTAACGGTTCCAATACGCTCAACATCGACATCTTTAAATAAAGCTAGGTATCTTGTAATACCGCCTTCTACAATCATTTCATAAATGATGTAAGCATCTTGTAAGCCACTTTGATAAGGACGAGCAACATTAATATTATTAATCATTACTGCAAAAGGACGCGTAGTAGATTTTAAATCAACAATCTTTATTTCTTTAACTTCTTCTGGAGTATAACTTCCTTCTAGTTTTTCTTGATTAGTATTTGTTCTATCTTTTATTAAATAAACAATTCCTAAAGATACAGCAACGATTAATAAAATAGCTATAATAATTAAGGCAATTTTGCCGCGATTATTTAATTTATTCCAAAATTTTTTCATTAAATCACCATACTTGTATTAATAGTATAACATATTATTTTTAGAAAAAAAAGGTTTAACATCTTATCATTTTTTAGTTAAATCTTTTTATTATTTAATTATTTTTTTTATTCCTTCTAGTCCATTTTAATGGAAAGGAGGCAAGGTTCTATGAATTATTCTTTATGTAAAGGGGTCTATGGAATACTTGATAATTCTTGTCATAATATTTGATTTTGATAATTTGTATTATTGATAAAGATAAATAAGTAAAAACACCCAAATGAACTGAACCCCAAAAGTTGGACAGTTTAATTATTAATGGATTGTAATCTGTATTGTACAGGTGACAATCCTTTTAATTTCTCTTTTATTCTATCATAATTATAGTAATAAATATACTCATCTATCGCTTTCATTAAATCTTCTATTGTTTCATATTTATCTTCTTGATCATAAAACATTTCTGTTTTTAGTAATCCAAAAAAGTTTTCCATCATTCCATTATCCATACTATTTCCTTTTCTTGACATACTTTGTTTTATTCCTTTATTTTTTAATCTTTGTTGATATGAATAATGTTGATACTGCCATCCTTAATCTGAATGGAATATCAATCCTTCAAGAGTAGTGTTCTTATCAAATGCTTTATTTAACATATCATTTATTTGTTCCAGATTTGGTGATTTTGAAGTATTATGAGAAATAACTTCACCATTATATCCATCTAATATTGGTGATAAATAACATTTTTCTCCTCTTAAATTAAATTCTGTTACATCGGTATACCATTTTTCATTTGGGTTTTCTGCTTCAAAATTTCTTTTAATTAAATTATCTGCTATCTTACCAACTGTTCCTTTATATGATGAATACTTTCTTTTATTCCTTTTTAATGGTTTTAAACCTAATTTAACCATTAATCTATAAACTTTCTTATGATTAACATTTAATCCTTGGTTTCTAAGTTCTAATGTTATTCTTCTATAACCATATCTTTCTTTATGATAGAAAAATATTTCTTTTATTTTTTCGATTATTTTGTTATTTTTAATATCTTTATCGATTTTAGATAAAGTATAGTAATATACTGATTTAGCTATACCAGATACTTTTAGAAGAATCTTTAATGGATACTTAAGCCGTAGTTCACTTACAACAGTTACTTTTTCTTCTGTTGTTGATTCTTCCTTGCTTGAACAACGGCCCTCAATTTTTTTGAGTATTCTAGCTCCGCTTTTAAATATAAATTTTCTTCTTCAAGCCTTTTAATTGTTTCATCTTTTGTTTCATTTTTCTTTTTCTTGGTTACTTTCATAGTTGGACTTCGCCCTCGCTTTCGCTCAACTATATTATAATCCATTTCTTTATATTTTTTAACCCAACTTGATAGCAATCCACGGGATATTCCTAAATCAACAGATACCGACCAATTAGATTCGTTATTTTTTAATACTCTATTAATAGCATTTATTTTAAACTCTTTTGAATATTTCTTATTTTTATCTCTTTTTAATATATCAAATCCATGTTTATCTATAAGTCTCACTAAAAATTTAATTGTTCTTAAATTTACATTGTATTCTCTACTGACTGCTACTGCTGATATTCCATTTTTCCTTTTTAAATAAATATTTATCTTATCTTCATAAGTTAATTTACTCATATAAAAACCTCATTTCTTTGTCCAAGAAATGGGGTTCATATCAAAATAGGGTGCCGATTCTAAAGGGCTAGAAGAGCACCACTTGCAAACATGGTATCTCTTTTTCATTCCTATATATATTATATACACAAATTTAGTAAAAAATGCAACTAATTTTTAAGTCTTCTTGCTTCTCTATCTAAATCCCGCTTTTTAATAGTTTCTCTTTTATCATAAAGTTTTTTACCTTTGCATAAACCAAGTAAGACTTTAACGCGATTATTTTTAAGATAAACTTTTAAGGGAATTAAAGTAAGCCCTTGTTCAGATACTTCTTTTTGAAGTTTTTTTATTTCTTTTTTATGGAGTAATAGTTTTCTAGTTCTTCTCTCATCGTGATTAAAGATATTTCCTTCATCATATTTAGGTATATACATATTGAGTAAGTATATTTCGTTATTTTTTATAATAGCATAACTATCTTTTAAATCACCACTTTTATTTCTTAGAGCTTTAATTTCCGTGCCAACTAAAACAATCCCGCATTCATATTCACTTAAAACGAAATAATCAAAGTATGCTTTTTTATTCTTTATTTCCATCTTCTTCACCATCTTCTACTAAGACAAAGTCAACGGTACTATTTTCTTTACTAGCAGCAACACATTTTACTTTTACTTTATCTCCTAAACGATACATTTTTTTAGTACTTTTACCGACCATGGCGAGTAATTCAGGAACATAGTTAAAGTAGTCACCTTTTAAGGTACTTACATGAACTAAGCCTTCGACTAAGTTATCTAAAACTACATAGAACCCAAAAGTGGTTATAGTATCAATAGTAGCAATATATTCTTCATTAATATGACTTTCCATATATTCGGCGACTTTCATATCAAAGCAATCACGTTCCGCATCATCAGCAGCTTGTTCTCTTTCACTAGAATGGGCCGCAATTAAAACTAAGTTATTAGATAAACCCGATAGTTCTTTATTATCTATTTCATGTTTAAATAAATATTTTCTTAATAAACGATGCACTGTTAAATCGGGAAATCTTCTAATTGGGGAGGTAAAATGCGTATAAGCTCTACTACCTAAACCAAAGTGCCCAATATTATCAGTACTATAAACAGCTTTAGCCATACTGCGCAGCAACAAACTAGATAATGTATTGAATTCTTTTTTATCGCGTAATTCATCTAGGATTTTTTGCATAGTAATAGGACTTGTTAATTCAACTTTTCCTCTAATACGATAACCTAAAATACTTATTAAAGATAAGAAATCATTTACTTTTTCCTCTCTTGGTTTATCATGAACCCGATAAATAAATGGTAAATCCATATTGTAAATATAATCAGCCACCGCTTCATTTGCAGCAATCATAAAGTCTTCAATTAAGTTTTCGCCATCTTCTCGTGTTACTTTTTTAATATCAATAGCTTTACCAGTTTCATCTTGCACAATTTTTGCTTCTTCGCTACCAAAATCAATATACCCCCTACTTTCTTTTTCTTTTCTTAAGATATGAGCAAGTTCATTCATTTTGATTAAAGTATCTTTAAAGGGAGCATATTCTTCATCAACAATATTGCGCATTAAAATATCATTAACTTTTTTATAAGTCATTTTTTTACGACTTTTTATATAACTAGGAAATATTAGAGAACTTAATATTTTTCCCCGTTTATCGATTTCCATTTCACAAGAGAGTGTAAGTCTTACGACTCCTTCATTTAAAGAACAAATGCCATTAGATAATTTATGAGGTAGCATAGGGATTACGGTATCGGCTAAATAGTGAGATGTTCCTCTTTCATAAGCAGCGTCTCCTAAGGCGGTATTTTCTTTAACATAGTTACTAACATCAGCAATGTGCACCCCTAAATGATAAATGCCATCAGGAGTTATTTCTAAACTTATAGCATCATCAATATCTTTAGTATCATCACCATCGATAGTAAATATTTCTTTAGCAGTTAAATCTTTTCTTCCTTCTAGGTCGTTTGCGTCTACTTCATCGGGAATACTTTCTAGTTCTTTTTCAACATCAGGGCCAAAATCGGCAGAAATATTATAATTAGAAGCAATACTTAAAATATCTACCCCAGGGTCATTTTTATGACCTAATATTTTTATTACTTCACCAGTATATTCATGATTATTTATCTTTTTTAAAACTCTTACAACGACTTTATGGCCCTCTACACAATTAGCTAAACTTTCTTTAGTTAAATTGATTTTTAATTGTTTCTTATCATCATCTAATTTAAAAGCTAATTTTTTGTTTATTAAAACAATTTCCCCTACTAAATTTTTTAAATCTCTTTTAATTACTTTAACAATTCGACCTTCATTATCATGCATATTAGTAATTTCACATAAAACAATATCATCATGAATAGCACCATTTAAATTATCACTAGCAATATAAATATCTTCCTCTTTAGGAAGGATGACAAAACCAAAACCTTTTTTATTAACAGATAAAGTTCCTATTTTTAAAGTTTTAGTATTTTTAAGTAAAATATAACGATTTTTTTTAGTTAAATAAACAGTATAATCTGCTACTAATTCGTTTAATGCATCTTCTAGTTCTTTTAATTCCTCAGGAGTAGTAAGACCTAATAAATCATTAATAGTTATTAAATCTAGAGCTTCATATTTATCATCTAAAATACTTAAAACTCTCTCTTTCATTATATTTCACTTCCTTTATAACTATTTTACCATATCTTAAAGAAAATAATACTTTTCTAAGTATTATTTAACAATTACTTGATATTAATCTTCTAAAATAAATTGTTGCTGTTTATCTTTCCAGATAATTTTTACTTTTATTGAAGAGCCTTCTTCTTCTAGCGTTTTATTATTACGAGGATCCTTAATTTCTCCATCAATTAAACCTTCTTTAATTAAGGTTTCTAATGTGACGATTCCTCCATTAGGGTTGTTTTTATACTCGTCTCGTAATTCATGATTAGCTTGTTTATCGATATATGTTTTAGCAGCACTAGTTATTTGATTTTGTATAGTTTTATAAGACATACCTTTTTGTTCACTTAAAATACCTGTCATATTAATAATAATTAATATTGCCATTAAAGCAATAAGGGAAATAACGATTAATAACTCGATTAATGTAAAACCTTTTTTATTCATATTTCATATCCTCTAATTCGATTATACCAGAACAAAAGTAAAACTTCAAATAATTAAAATTATTTTTGTTTTACCTTAAGGAACCTCACAGTTCCTTTTTTCTGTTTCATTGGAGTTTCCTCCTTCACAGACCTAAATTCCGATCGTCGCGACCGTATTTTGTTTTATTTATATTTTATTAATTAAATTGGTAATTTCTAAATAATCCTTCAACCATTATATTTATACTTGCATTTATATCTCTATCTATTTCTAATCCACAATTATCACATTTGTATTTTCTTTTTTGTAAGTCTTTCATTTTTATGTCTTTATGATTACATCTAGAACATATCTAACTACTAGCATAATATCTATTTACTTGATAATATTTCTTACCTAACCAAGTACATTTATATTTTAATCTTTTTATTATGTCTCCCATTGTTGAATTAGTTATAGATTTTCTTAAATATTTTTTTGCTTCTTTAATCATTGTGTTTATACTTAAATCTTCACTTATTATAATATCGTAATCATTTACTATTTTACTTACTATTTCTTCATTAGTTTTAGTTCTTGCATTTCTTAATTTTCTATATGTTTCTTCTAATTTCATTTTTGTTTTATAATAGTTATTACTTCCTTTTATCTTCCTAGATAAATCTCTTTGCAATCTTTTTATTCTCTTTTCATATTTATTTAGATAATTAGGGTTACCAAAAGTTTTTCCATCACTAGTTGTTACTAAACTTTTTATTCCTACATCTATTCCTACAACACTAGATGGAATTATTTCTTTTACATTTAATTCTTCTTCTACACATACTGATACATAATATTTATCTGCTACTTTTGAAATAGTAGTATTAAGTATTCTGCCATTTATTTTTCTTAAATGTCTATAACCTTTTATTTTTACTTCTTTTAATTTAGGTAAAGTTATTTTTTTATTTACTAAATCTAATTTAATATTCTCATATATTTTATCTTTATATTTATTCTTAACATAATTTGTACGATAGCTATCCTTTGCTCCTTTAGTTTTAAATTTAGGATAAACACCTTTTTTACTAAAATATTTTTTAAATCCATTATCTAAATCGAATATAGCACATCTTAAAGCACAACTATCTACTTCTTTTAGAAAAGGATACTTAATAGTTAAAGATGGTATTTGTTTAATTAAATCAAAATCAAATAAGTTAATATTATCTTTTTTCTTACTTAACATATAGTTATAAATAAATCTAGTACAACCTATGGTTTTATTAATTAATTCTTTTTGATATTCATCAGGATACAATCTAAATTTATAAGCTTTATTAACAATCATAACTATTTTCTCCTTGTAAAATAATTATACAGCAGCAAACATATATTCGTCAAGATGTTTTTTAAAAATTTTTTTAAGAACTTTCCTATAAGATAAAAAAAGTTCTTACCAAGTAAGAACTATCTAACAAATAAGATAAAGGAAATTACAAAGAATAATATTCCTAATATTAAAGTTAATCTACTAATTAATAATTCAAAGCCTCTTTCTTTTTGATTTTGAAATAATGCTTCATTACCACCTGTTATAATTTGTCCAGCATCACTAGCTTTATTACTTTGTAATAAGACAATAACGATTAATAAAACAGATACGATTAATAATAATGTTTCCATAGTATCCCTCATTTCTCTTTAAATAATATACTATAACTATGGGTTTTTTGCAAGTAATTTATTAATTTCTTTCTAATTCTTCTTCAATTCGTATTAAACGATTATATTTAGCTGTTCTCTCTCCTCGAGATAATGAACCAGTTTTAATATAAGGAATGCATAATCCCACTGCTAAATCCGCAATATAAGTTTCTTCTGTTTCGCCACTACGATGAGAAATAATCATTTTATAATTATTCTTTTTTGCTAAAGAAATCGTATTTACCATTTCGGAAATCGTTCCAATTTGATTAGGTTTTAAAAGAATAGCATTACCAGCATGTTTATTAATACCTTCTTGTAAATATTTAGTATTAGT
>CANQHM010000024.1 GCA_947623845.1 uncultured Bacilli bacterium
AGAACGGGAATAATAATTTTTTTCTTCATATTCCTCACCTATTTTTATTATAAATGATTTATATTTTTTAGTAAAGATAAAAACTTGTTTTTTGATGGTCTTTAATAGTTTAAAAAATATTAGTTGCATTTTTTGTAAATTTGTGTATATAATATATGTAGGAACAAGAAAAGAGATACCATTTGCTAATGTGGTGCTCATTTCCAAATCCTTTGGTTTTGCACCCTTTAGTTAGGGTGTTTTATTTCGGTCATTAATAATTCTTGCGATTAACACAAGAATTATTGCGAACATAACGAGTTCGGCCATGATTTAACCCCCCTCTTGTTTTTTTCGAGGAATATGAATCATAAGCAACGCCTCCTCCATATCCTTCGTCCCCTGACATCAGTTCTTCGGGCAAGGACTGGAAGATAAAACACCACTAATGGTATCTCTTAAGCATATTATATTACACTTAAAGCTAACTTGTAAAGATAAAATTTTTATTTTTTGTAAAAATATATATTGATTTTTTGTAAATTATCATATATAATTATAAAGGACCAAGAAAAGAGATAACATTTTCCTATATAGTGCTTATTTTCTAGTCCGTTAAGGTTGTTGCACCCTAGTTAGTAAAAAACCGTTTGATTAAACGGTTTTTTATTCATTAGTAAGTATAGCTTTTATTCTTCTTACACCAGCACTACTTGCTTCTTCTTTAATAATTTTAAATTTGCCTAATTCTTTAGTACTCTTAACATGTGGTCCCCCACATAATTCTTTAGATACCTTACCAATACTATAAACAGTTACGATATCTGGATACTTATCAATAAACATACATTCTGCTCCTGAATTAATCGCATCTGTTTTATTCATTTCTTCTACTGTAACTGGAAGGTCTTCTTCTATCCATTTATTAACTAACTTTTCCGTCGCTTCTTTTTCTTCATCCGTTAATTTATGATCACATGAGAAGTCAAAACGCATCCGTTCATCCGTAATATTACTACCCTTTTGATGAACATCTTTATTAACAACTTCTTTTAAAGCCGCATTAAGTAAATGCGTCGCCGTATGATATCTTGTTTCAATTTCACTATTTCCCGCAAGTCCCCCTTTAAACTTACCAGCTGAAGCGGTTCTTGATAATTCTTGATGTTCCTTAAACTTTTTATTAAATCCTTCTTCATCAACTTTTAATCCTAACTCACTTGCCATCTCTACTGTAAGTTCTATAGGAAATCCATAAGTATCATATAAATGGAAAGCCGTTAAGGCATCCACATCTTCACCCTTACTAGCAAACTTATTAAATTCTTTTAAGCCTTTTTCTAAAGTTCTATTAAACTTAATCTTTTCATTTCTTAAAACTTCTAATACCACATCATAATTATCTTTTAATTCTTGATAATAACTACTATATTTATCTAAGATTTTTTTAGCTATTTGTTCATCAAAATCACTATTAATATCAATATTTAACTTTTTAGCATGTCTTATGGCTCTTCTTATTAATCTTCTTAAGATATAACCTTGATCGGTATTACTAGGTTTAATCCCCGCATAATCAGCACTAATAAATACCGCAGTTCTTAAGTGATCAGCAATAATCCGCATACTTTTTTCATTACCTTTATATGGTAAATTAGATATCTTACTAATTAGTTCAATAACATCTTTCCAAATACTAGATTCATAATTATCATTTACCCCCTCTAATATGGCGGTGGTTCTTTCAACACCCATTCCTGTATCTACATTTTTATTAGGTAATTCACTTATCGTTCCATCCGGATTCTTAACAAATTCCATAAAGACATTATTCCAAATTTCCACCCAGTTATCATCTTCTAAGTCAAATTCTTTTGGGGCTTCTTTTTCACTACGATAGTAAAATATTTCGGTATCGGGTCCACAAGGTCCAGACTCACCCGCAATCCAGAAGTTATCATCTTCCGTTCTTTTAATTCTTTCATCTGGTATCCCTAAACTCCGCCATTTATTATAACTAACCTCATCAAATGGTATTAAATCATTTCCTTTAAATATCGTTATCGCTAAACGTTCTAAAGGAATATGTAAAACACTAGTTAAAAACTCAAAACTCCAACTAATACTTTCTTCTTTAAAGTAATCTCCTAAACTCCAATTACCTAACATTTCAAAAAAAGTATGATGGGTTTTATCTCCTACGGAATCTAAGTCATTAGTTCTTACACACTTTTGGTAATCGCATAATCTTTTCCCATAAGGATGATGTGCTCCCATTAAATAAGGAATTAATGGTTGCATTCCCGCTGTATTAAATAATACCGAAGGATCATTTTCGGGTACGACAGGGGCACTAGGGATTTGTTTATGTCCTTTACTTACAAAGAAATTAATATATAAATCTTTTAAATTCATTCTATCTCCTCCAATATATGGGTTACTTCTTTTTCTAAGTTCCCTTCTTTAAAGTTTTCTATAGTATAATCGAACTTATCATAATTATCAAGTTCTATTTCCGTAATATGTTCTTGTTCTTCTTTCGTTAATTTCTTATTTAATGGTCCTTTTATATGAATCGCATAACACTTTTCTAATTCCGTTTTAAATGTTCTTACCTCTTCAATCATTCTTACATCACTTATTACGACATTATCAAAATATCGATCATATATTTCTAGATCTTTAAACATTCTATCAATAAGAAAGTAAGGCCAGTGCATATCTTCTCTTATAATACTACCTAAAGTTTGTAAAAATTTTCGTGGTTTTTCTTCGTCTTTCCCGTTCCAACCAGTCATTTCATAAGCATATAGTTTTAAATACTTACTAAAAGAAGTAATCACCGTTGATTCTTCTTTTTTTTGATAATATTCTTTAATAATCTTCGCCGTCCGGTCTTTTCCGGAACCACTTTTACCAGCAATCAAAAATACTCTCATCTATTCACCTCTTAGAATAAGTCACTATTAAACCAATCATATTTACTAGCAAAGAAGTGATATATTACTTTACATAGTGCCATAGTTGGTGTTGCAAGCACCATTCCTACTATACCAAAGAAATGACCAAATATTAATAATCCTATCATAATCGTAACCGGATGTAGTTGCATTGTTTTACTCATAACTACTGGTTGTAATACATAGTTTTCTAGTGTTTGGACTACTACCGCTACAATAATTGTTAAAATTCCAATTAAAATACTTTGGGAAAAACCTACCACCACGGCAGCGATACCACCGATATATGGTCCAATGAAAGGAATTAAATCGGTTATACCACAAAGAATACCAAATAGTAATGGGGCTTTAAGTCCAACAGCCATAAATCCTAAAGTATCACAAACCCCAACCATTAAAGCAATAAACAAAGTACCATTAACTACTTTTCTTAATTCTTCGCCAATATTGGTAATTAAAGTTTTAATTTCAAATTTATGAGTCTTAGGAATAAAACGCATTAAATGATCTGATACTCTATCAAAATCTAATAACATATAAATTCCTATTACTAAAGAAATCATTAAAGTACCTAAGCCTGAGAATACATTACCAATCATATTCATAATTAAAGTTGGTAAATTTTGCGTTGTGGTAGAAATAAAGCTTTCTAAGTTACCAATTAATGAATCTTCAATATTTTTAATATTAATAAAGTCATATTCATTAAAGTTTTCTAAAAATCTTGATAACCAACTCTCTAAACTATTTAAAATACCTGGTAACGAATTAATTAATTCATTAATTTGGTCATATACCGTTGGTATTAATAAATAGAAGAATCCTAATAATATTAATAAGAATAATATATAAACTAGAATGGATGCTAAGCCTCTTTTAATGCCTTTATTTTCTAATTTACATACTAAGGGATTAAACAACCAAGCAATCGCAAATCCAATAAAGAATGGCGTTGCCACTTTAATTACGGTTATAATAAATTCAAATATCCCCCACTCTTTTACTAGTAATGTTGCTAAGAACACTATGCCTATAATCATTACTACATATAAAATATTTAATATTTTTTTAGAGATTTTCACAACCTCATTAATGGTATTAGTATCTAATTCTTTTTTCTTCATATAAATCAACTCTTTCCTAATTTAGTATTTCCTATTACTAGAAAATCTATATATTCACTTTCATTTTTATTATCTATATTATAATACGCTTCAATCTTTAATTCACTAATATTTTTTAAATCTATCGTTTTCGTAATACTATCACTATTATACGTAAAGTAATCTAGGGTATATACTAACTTATTATCAGTATATATTTTTAAGTAAGCATTTGTTTTATCTTTAACATAATTACTTAAACTTATTATATCAAAGGTTAAATAACTATATTTTTTATCTAAATTATAGATTAAGGTATTAGTATCTAACTCTTTATATGGTCCTTTTCTTAATACTATTGGATCACTTATCTTATTACGATTTTTATCCAGTATTTCTTCGGTATCTAACTTCCACCACCCACTTACTTTGGGGGTTAAGGTTTTTAAACTAACTGGTAAATACTCTTTTATCTTATCTTCTTCCTCTTTAAAATCTGTAGTATCAATATTATATTCTTTAAAGTACTCTTTTATTTCTTCTAAATAAGTATTTGCTTCTTCATATTTTTCATTATCTATTAATTCTTTTAAAGCTTCATGATACTCATTTTTTAATAAATTTATATAATTACTTTCTTTGTTCTTAAATGTTTCACTTAAACTTAAATCAAACTTACTATTATTTTGATATTTATATAAAATACTTAAAATATTTTTTAAAGTTTCTTCTTTATCTAAAGTAGTTTCTAATTCTTCTTCATAGGGACTTAATTCTTTTAAAATACTATTTAAATAATTATCTATACAACTATCTATTAATGGTGGTAATAACTTATATGAACTATCTATCTTAATAACTTCATTAAACTTGGTATAAGCATTTTCATAGTCATTATTTTGATAATAACTAAATCCCTCTAAATACGTTTCTTTCGATAGGTATAATCTTTCAATCAAGTCATTATATTCTTTTTCATAAGTTCCTGATACTTTATCTAAAGTATTACTTGTAAATTCTTTAATAACATCTTTAATATTATTATAAGATGCTTCTAACTCATCTTTATCATTATAATCTTTATTAAAATTATCAATCCATTTTTTAATATTATCTAATATTAAATTATTAATTTTATTAGTATTAGCTTCATTATGTTGATATCTTTCTAATAAATTATTAATAGTTGTTATATCTTTAGTTTCGGGGTATTTTCCTAAAGCATTATTAATACTTTTTTGATAATCATAAAATATACTATTTTTTAATATTAATAAAATAAATAAGATAATAATTATGATAAAGATTATAGAAATAAGAATTTTTTTTCTTTTATCTAGTTTATTTACCATACTAATCTTCCTTACTACTTTATTGTACCATATAATATCATAAAAGTAATAAAAAAAGTTAAGACTTTGTCAAATCTTAACTAACTAGTAGGTACTGTATCATTAGCTGTCGGTATTGCAGATGGTGAAGCACCTGAACAATCATTAAATCTACTATCTTTACTTATATCAATGTATACAGGATCCCAAGCATCACTTGATGTATATGAATATAATAAGCCATAAGCTGTAAATTGGCCATTTGTGAAATATATTCTATACGTTGCTGACCCGCCATTTACTGGTACGAATACTTCATATTTTCCTTTATAATTAGTATTTTCTGCATCAAATGGTTTAGTTGTATCCCCTTCTTTTGTTAATTCAGCTAATGTTTTACACATATATCTAAATTGATTACCGCTTGGGCCAAGTGTCTTAATTGATGGGTCATTTTTTAATTGCCGTTTGGTAAATCCTGTTTCAACTAATCTTGCCACCTCATTAACCTCATTCTTAAATGATGACTTTTGTGATTGTTCCATAACGTTGATAACTGCTGGCATTGCAAATAAGATAATGATTGCTAAGATAATGATAACTGCTAATAATTCAACTAATGTAAAACCCTTTTTATTAAATGATTTCATATTGTATGCTCCTTACAATAATAATTATAAGAGAAAGAAAAGAAAAAATCAATACTATTTTAAAATATTTAACACATTTGAAAGCAAATCGATATTTTCCATGGCATTATTTATTTTATCCGTTGTCCGTAATTTATACTTTGTTTTAATCTCATTTTTAAAAGCTTCATAGTTTTTAGGACTTCTATTTAAATACTTAATCCACTCACTATTTTCTTTTAAATATTCTAATAATTTATCATTTACTAATTTATCTAACACTTGTTTTTGCATCTTAATCTCCAAAGAATTTGGTAATAGGTCGTGGTACCGCTGGTCCTTTTAAGGATTCGACAGCACTTCCCCCTTTACTTGTTAACTCTCCTAAAAAATCGATAGCTTTCTTCGCCGTATCTAAGTGTTTTTGAATTGATCCTGTATCCATCTTCTTTACCATATCGGTAATTCCTTTTAAATTAGCGGGTTTGCTTTTCTTATTAAGGTATGGTTTCCATATCGCTTCATCATCTTTATAAATATCATATAATTCATAATACTTTTGCCAGGTCATCGTATTATCATTAATACTTTCGATAAGTTCGGGATGCATCTTGGCAAAATTTTTAAATTCTTCCTTCGTCGCCATATAAAAAATCACCTACTATAAGATATGAAATAGTAAGGTGATTTTTGCCTATAATTTAAAATCGTCGATAAAATTATCTATGGTTAGTTCTTCGATTTTTTCATTCTTCTCTTCTTTGGGCGTATCTTCTTCTTTTATTTTTTCTTCTTTCTTTTTAGAAACATATTCTTCTAAAACACATTCTTTCGCCGTATCATCTAAATTATATTTAGATATCATACTTCCTGTCGAAGATACATCCATTATTGGAATTTCACTAACCTTTACTTCTTTTAGTTCACTATCACTCTTAAGAAGTAGTACTTCATTCGCATTTCCTACAAATGATTTGGTGATGAAATATGGACTAGATTTAACTTTCTTGATTAAAGTGTCTCCCCCTCTAGTTCTTTGATGGGTATTTAACTCACTTAACTTTAATCTCTTCGCTGTTTTATGATCAGTGATAACCGTTAGATAAGCATCGTTTTCCGCAAAAGTACTTGCACTAACTACTTCATCATCTTTTAACGCAATACCTTTTACCCCACTGGCTCTTGCTCCTACTAATGGAATATCACTAGTACTCATATTTAAGTATTTACCATTTTTAGTTACCATAATCGTCCGTGGTTTTTCGATACTTACACTAATTACTTCATCATCATTCTTTAATTTATAAGCCGTTAGAGCTTTAGAATAACGGGATACTATTAAATCTTCTAACTTAGTCTTCTTTACTTGACCATTCTTAGTAACAAAGACCACATTTTCATCTTTATTTTTTAAGACTAAAGAAGCAATAATCCGTTCATTTTCGGAAATAGATATTAAGTTACTAATATGTTTTCCTAATTCTTTCCATTTAGCTTCAAATATCGTATGCACTGGAATATATAGATAATTACCTAAATTGGTAAATACTAAAATAGTATCTAAGTTATTGACATGATAACATCCAATTAAGTAATCGCCTGGTTTTAAAGTTGTTTCTTCATCTTTTGATGAAGCATAAGATTTTTCCGTAACTTTCTTGATATAACCCTCATTTGATATTGTAACATACACGTTTTCTTTAGAAATTAATGATGTGGTATCAATCTTAATCTCGGTAATTTCATCTTTAACCACCGTTTTTCTTGGCGTTGCATATTCATTTTTAATTAATCTTAATTCCGTTTTCATAACATGTTTTAAGGCTTCTTCATTATTTAATATTTGTTCCCAAATATGCATTTTCTTTTCTAAATCCGCCATCTTTTCTTGTACTTCTAAAATATCGGTATTGGTTAAACGATATAGTTGTAACATAACGATAGCTTCTGCTTGTTCCATCGTAAACGAAAACTCTTTAACTAAGTTATCCTTAGCATCACCCTTATTTTTCGAAGCTCTAATGACTTTGATTACTTCATCCATAATGCTTACAGCTTTCATTAAACCATCTAAAATATGGTGTTCTTTTCTGGCATGTTCTAAATCAAACTTCGTCCGATTCGTAATGACTTCTTTTTGGTAAGCAATATACGCATCTAATATTGGTAGAATTCCTAAAGTCATAGGTCGTTGATTTACAATCGCAACCATATTATAACTATAAGCTATTTGGGCTTCGGTGTTTTTAAAGAAATAATTCATGATAAGTTCGGGATTGGCATCTTTCTTTAAATCAATAACTATTCTTAAGCCATCTCTATCCGTTTCATCACGAACTTCCGCAATTCCATCAATCTTTTTATCAATTCTTATGGCTTCCATTTTATAAACTAAAGCTTGTTTATTTACTTCAAAAGGAATCTCCGTAATAATTATTTGGGTTTTCCCTTTTTCTTTATGGATTTCATATTTACATCTTACGATTACTTTTCCCTTACCACTTGAGAAAGCATCAACAATTCCCGTTTTACCTTCAACAATCCCACCAGTTGGAAAATCTGGTCCTTTAACGATTTCTAAAATCGTTTCTAACCGACAGTTAGGGCTTTCAATTCTTTTGATGGTGGCATCAATTATTTCGCCCAAATTATGAGGCGGAATATTAGTAGCATAACCGGCACTAATCCCATTCGCCCCATTAACAAGTAGGTTTGGAAATTTCGCAGGTAGAACAGTTGGTTCTAAGAACCGATCATCGAAGTTTGGCGCCCACGTAACCGTATTTTTATCTAAGTCTTTAACTAGTTCACTGCTGATTTTGGCAAGACGCGATTCGGTATACCGGTAAGCGGCCGCGGGATCTCCATCCATTGATCCATTATTACCGTGCATTTCAATTAAAGGGGTTGTTTGTTTCCACCATTGGCTCATTCTTACCATGGCATCATACACTGAAGAATCCCCATGCGGATGGAACTTACCTAAAACTCCACCAACGGTATAAGCACATTTAATATACGGTTTATCATAGGTATTATGTTCATCATACATGTAGTATAAAATTCTTCTTTGTACCGGTTTTAATCCATCTCTAACATCCGGAATAGCTCTTTCTTGAATAATCGCTTTAGCATAGGAACCAAATCTATCTCCCATTATATCTTCTAGAGAGTAATCTTCTATTCTTTTAAGTACACTTTCCATAACATTTACCTCTCAATACTATAATCATCTTCTAAAGTGAATATAACATTTTCATTAATCCACTCTTTTCTTGGCTCTGCTTTATCACCCATTAAAATATTAACGCGTTTTTCGGCTAAAGAAGCATCGGTAATATTAACTCGAATTAAGCTTCTACTATCGGGATTCATGGTTGTTTCCCATAATTGATCAGGATTCATTTCTCCTAAACCTTTATATCTTTGAATCGTAGCTTTCGCGTTATTTTCTTTTTTTATGGTTTCTAGTTCTTCATCGCTCCACGCATATAACTTCTTTTTGGGGTATTCAATTTTATATAATGGTGGACAAGCAATATAAAGTTTCCCCGCTTCAATTAAAGGACGCATAAAACGGTAGAAGAAAGTTAATAAAAGGATTTGAATATGCGAACCATCGACATCGGCATCAGTCATAATAATAACTTTATCGTAGTTAGAATCTTCAACCGTAAAGTCGGCACCCACTCCTGCTCCAATGGTATGAATCATCGTATTAATTTCTTCATTCTTTAATATTTCATCCATAGATGCTTTCTCACTATTTAATACTTTACCTCTTAAAGGTAAAATAGCTTGAAATTTTCTATTTCTTCCGCCTTTAGCTGAACCACCCGCTGAATCACCCTCGACTAAGAATAATTCATTAATTTTAGGATTTTTTGCACTAGCAGGCGCTAACTTACTAGACAAGTTTTTCTCAAGCTTACTCTTATTCTTTCCGTTTCTTGCTTCTTCTCTAGCTTTTCGCGCTGCTTCTCTTGCCACTTTACTCTTTTGAGCTTTCATAATAATATTCGTAGCAATCTCTTTATTTTCTTCTAAATAGAATTTTAAATTCTCATAAACTACACTTTCCACAATACTTCTTGCTTCTGGTGTTCCTAACTTACCTTTAGTTTGGCCTTCAAATTGTAATAATTCTTCGGGAATTTTTAAACTTATAATCGCCGTTAAACCTTCTCTTACATCGCTACCTTCAAAATTATTATCTTTGCCTTTTATTAAGTTATTAGATTTTACATAATCATTAAAAGCTTTGGTAATTCCGGTTTTAAATCCGACTTCATGGGTTCCGCCATCACTAGTTTTAACATTATTAACAAATGAAAGAATCGTTTCTTGATACGTATCCGTATATTGCATCGCAATATCGACTTCAATTTTTTGTTTAACAGCGGAAAAATTTATAACTTTATGTAAAGCATCTTTATTTTCATTAATATATTCTACAAAGTTAATAAGTCCATTATCATAACAATATTCTACTTCTTTTTGATCAGCTTCATCTTTAACAGTTATTTTAAGTCCATTAATTAAAAAGGCACTTTCTTGCATTCTTTCCGCAATAGTTGTAAATGAAAAATGGGCATTTTTAAATATTTCATAATCGGGTAAGAATGTTACTACCGTTCCGGTCTTTTTAGTTTCTCCAATTGTTTTTAAAGGGGATTCTAGTTTTCCGCCATCACAAAATCTAATGTTACTAATTTTTCCATCACGGTATATCGTAACATCCATTTTTTTACTTAACGCATTAACAACGGAAGCCCCAACGCCGTGAAGTCCACCAGATACTTTATAACCGGCATTTTCAAATTTTCCTCCAGCATGTAAAACGGTATAAATAACTTCTGGTGTCGATTTCCCGGTCTTATGCATTCCAATTGGTACACCCCGTCCGGAATCTTCGACTGTAATGCTTTCATCTTTATTT
Source organism: uncultured Bacilli bacterium (assembly GCA_947623845.1). The sequence goes on from CANQHM010000024.1 coordinate 10,942, forward strand.
ATTGTTACTTTAATGCTATTTCCATAACCATTAATGGCTTCATCAATACCATTATCAACAATTTCCCATACTAAATGATGAAGCCCTCTTTTATCTGTCGACCCAATATACATTCCGGGTCTTTTTCTTACTGCTTCTAAGCCCTCTAATACGGTTATAGAATCTTCATTGTAATTTGTTTGTGTTTTTGCCATACTTATTTTCACCTTTAATTATTTTACCAAAAAAAAAGCCCTAAAACAAGGGACTTTACAACTTTTTTATACTCTATTTTAGTGAAAATGTCTCATTTTCAATCGTATCAAATGTTGGAGCAGCAACTACTTCTTCTTTTTTATCTTCTACTGGTTCTACTGTACTTACTTTAACACTATCTTTAGGAACCGTAGCAAACTTAGGCATTTCAATAGTTGGTACTTTCATTTTTACCGGAGTAACTACTTTTTCTTCTTTAACGACTTTATTTTCTTCATTATTTAATAGAGTTACAGGTGCATCATTATTAGAAGCAGGCTCTACTTTAATAGTTTCTTCTTCATTCGTTAATACTGGTTCTTTATTGATATCTAAATCACTTACTAATTCATTAGCAAAGCTTTTTAATTCTTCTAAATTAGCATTGTAATCTTGATTATTTTGTACTGGCACTTCTTCTTTAACTTCCTTGGTTGTAAAGACATCAGCTGGTGTTACTTCGACACTATTAACACTTTCTTTTACTTCTTCTTTATTTTCTTTTTCTAACTCACTCTTTAAAGATTCTGCTAAAGCTTCAAAATCAATATTAACGGTTGGTTCATTTTCGACTGCTGCTTGTTCTTTATTTAAATCGCCAAAACTAAAATCTGCGGTTTTAAATTCTTCTTCCTCTTTTACTTCTTCCGGAGTCTTAACTTCTTCTACTTGTGGAACCTCTTCAACTTGGTGAGTTTCCTCTATAGTAGGAACTTCGGGTACTACTGGAGCAACTTCTTCCTTAACTTCTTCTTGAGCGGGAGCTAAAACTACATTATCGGGAAGGGAAATCTCTACTTTTTCTTCGGGACTTTCTTCTTTGAACGCGAAGTCCGCCGTGGGTTCCTCCTTCGCCTCTTTAACTACTTCTTCACTTTGTTTATTTTTCCTTGCATCTTTTAATGCCATAATTAATACAATAATGAACAGTATAGTTAAAAAAGCTATAGTTATTATTAAACCAATTCCAAAATATTCATTACTAAATAGTTGTGTCATAATCCACACACCTAAACCCTTCTATTCTATATATAACTTTATCATACTCTATTTTATAAATCAAGATTAAATTTTATGAATAAGTAATTATTTACACCTTAAATCTTTAATAATTCTTTTACTAATTCATTATCATGGGAAATAATATAAATACAAGTATTTCCCGTTACTTTATGATATCTATTTTTTACTAATTCGTATTCTGCGTCATCTTTATCTTTTAATTCTTTTTCTAAATTACTAAAATATTTATCCATTAATTTATCGATTTGTTTTGCATGTTTTCTACTCGTCGCATTAAAGATATAATACCCCGTATTTTCACTTAAGATAACCGCCTTTTTAGCTAAAGCTTCAGTATATAAATTCGCACTTATGCCATATTCTTCTTCTAATTCTGTTTTACGTATTTCTTTAAGCGGTTCAAATACTCTTATTTGACTTTGTCTTATTTTACTAATTACGACTTTATTATTACTACTAGCTATAAAGAATTGATAATCTTGATATGGGAAATATTCATAATCAATTTTCTTTTCTTTTAAATAATCTTCAAAAATATTTTTAACATCTTGATCATGTTCATCACTTGGTTTAATCGCAATAAAGGCTTGTTTTTTATTTTCATTTATTTTAATGGCATATTTCGTAACATAACTTTCATCTAATTTAAATTCTTTTTCAAAATCAAAAGTATAATAATCTTTTAAACTATCAAAAGCTTTGGAATCCTCGACAATCTCATCCGTTTCATCGATATTATAAGATATGGTTTTTATTTGATCGATTTCATAAGGTATTTCTTGTAAATCTAAGTGAGTTCCACCCGTTACAAATTCTAATAGCATACCCATCCCTAACACAATAATTACTAACATAATTAAAACTACCACAATACTCCGTACTGGGATTACACTACTTATTCCATATATTCTAATTTTTCTAATAAGCTTTTCAATCTCTTTACTAAAACTTTGTTTCTTTTTCTTTTTACTTATCTTTTTAGAATTACTCTTTCTTTTCTTTTTCTTTTCAATACTAACGATTTTTTTCTTACTACCCTTTTTTTCTTCTTTAGGAATACTTAAAGTTTCTTTAGGTACTTCTTTAACTTCGACTTTTTCTTTTGGTGTCTTCTTCTTTGGTAAATCAACTTTTTTAATCTCCATGGTATTAGAAGAAACTACTTCTTTTTTAATCGTTTTTTTAGGTCCCTTACTGGTATTTGTAACTTTTACGGTTGTTTTGGTTGTTTTAGGTTTACTAGTACTTGGACTTTTTTTAGGTGTTACTTTCTTAGTAGTTGTACTCTTCTTACTACTAGTAGTTTTATTGGTAGTTGTTTTCTTAGCTGGTAATTGAATTTTTTGAGTTTCTAAGGTTTTACTTTTAGCTTTAGTATTCTTTGCTGTACTACGCCCTTTATTCGCTTTAGAATTAGCCATATTTTCACCTCATATTTGCACATCTATTTTAATATAAAGTTTTTAATTTATCAAGTACGTAAATTTATAATTATTATTTCACTATGTCCTGCTGTTCTTACGGGTATATTCCATTCTCCTAATCCTGATGTTACAATCATTTTAGAATCCCCATATTTATAGTAACCATATTTTACAAACAAGTTTCCTGGAAATACTTGTCCATTATGCGTATGCCCCGTTAATTGTAAATCAATTATTTCTTTTTTTAAATCTTTTATATATGGTTCATGCTCTAATAAAATAATGGGTTTATCTTTATCTAGATTACTTACTAGTTCATCATATTCTTTTCTTTTATAAGAATTTACTCTATTTCTTCTAATATCTAATCTTCCTACTAAATAATAATTATCATTTATTAAAATACTTTCATCTTCTAATAAGGTAATTGGAGTATGCATAATTAATTCTTTAGTTCGAGAAGAAAACATATCATGGTTACCTTCAATCATATAAATTCCATACTTCGTATTTACTTCATTAAATTTTTGTAAAGTATATTCCATTTCTTCTTTTGTTGTATATTCATCAAATGTATCTCCTCCTAGTACTAAGACATCAGGTTTTTCTTTATTAACCTCTTTTACTAAAAAATCTAATTCATAATCGATATTTATGGTCCCAATATGGAGATCACTAACAAACATGAGTTTTGCTTCTTCTCTTAAGTTTTTAATCGTCTTGATATCATAACTTTTTACTCTTAAATCATATGCATTATAATACCCATATATACTAAGTATTAGAGCTAAAAGTATTACTAGTAACCCTTTAGCATAAATCTTCTTAATTATTTTATTTTCTCTTAAATTTAATTTATGGCTTATAAAAACAATTATATCTTTAATAATAAAGAATGCAAAAGCATGAATTAAAACCCCTAAGACAAAAGAATGAGTTATAAAAGAGGCGATGGGAAGAGCCATTATCATTCCCCAATATACATATTGATTTTTAATCGGTATTAATTCTTTTAAATTTTTACCAATAACATAACACCCTACAATGTAACCTATAAAAAAAGGAAATATCCATACATAATAATTCATACTAACCACTCATTCTAACAATATTATGATATCATTACTTTATTTATATGTATATTTTCATAACTCTATAATATGTTAAATAAATGTAAAAGAAAAAATGTACCGAAGTACATTATAAGAACCTCCGGGTATTCATTTTAAACTACTAATCCAAGATTCTTTATTAGATTTTAACCTACATATATTGTAGATAGGAAGTAAACTTCTATGAAATCTTAAATTTATAAGTCCTTAAACTTATTCTAATTCTAAATAATTTCTATTTAGTTCCATTAATCATACATATTAACGTGCAACTAAATAACGCCACAAAATTATTGACATTTCTACGTACTGCGCGAAAGGACAACGCGGAACGAGTAGTAGCTGTCCGCACGGCCATTGTCGTAGGAAGAGTACCAGACGCCCGCATTCGTGCCAACGTGGTAGCTACCACCGCGTTTAGACCAAGAATTCGACGAGTACGGAAAGTACGCGTAATCGCTATACCAACTACGGGTCTCCTTGGTAGCATCGCCTAAATGACCTCTAGTTATGTCACTTGAACTTGTTCCATATGTATACATATCATAATATTTGGCAGCAGGATTTGGAACACTTAATCCCGAACTATAAGCAAATCGTGCACTACTTGAATAGAAGTTTCCGCTTTGATCTACCATATTTCCCATTACATATTCATATGCACCCCCGGACATATCGTATACACCACTTACATTATTGGTAGTACTCGCATGAATTCCACCCATGTTCCATTTGAAATTGTCGGTACAAGTAGTTGAACCTGCAGAAACAGAATTTCCAGAACAACCAGTAGTATAATTTTGATCATTATTAATCCATACTTCAGCTCCATCAGTTATAGCACCACCATCACTATTAAATCTTCCATATTTAGATTGAGTAAGATATGCCACAGCACCCCATTCCATATTCTTCATCATATGGGTATCGATTTCATCGGGATTTATACTATAAGTTGCAGAATGCTTTTCTTCTAAGTCTCTTACTCCTTGGAACATATATGCTACTTGTAAGTTTCTTAATGATGAAACATTAGGTATTATTTTAAGGTCTGTTACTGTATTTCCACTTGAGGTATATGTTCCACTACTTTCAAATTTTCCTACCCAGATACCAGTAAGTTCGGTTCCACTTTCTTCTAAAGTTCCTTTAAAAGTGAATGCTGGATGGGTATACCAATCACCATTAGCTGCTGCTGTACCATCTTGTTTTGTACAATTTTCATTTATCGTACCAGTAGATTGTGTATATTTACAAGTTACATCTCCCGTAGTTGCTGTATCACTTTCAAACTCAATATTTATCATTTGTTCTGTAACTTTACTTGTTCCTGCCACATTAAATAATTGATATTTAAATCTTGGAATCCACACATACATTTGAAGGATGTCAGTTTCTAAATTAAGAGTAGTTCCTACTTTATCTTGTTTTACTTGATTATTACTAGTTAAATCAGCATATTTTTCACTACTAACTAATACCGCATTTGCCCATACGTGATTACTATAATCATACCAATCACTTTTAGTGCCATCAGCTACTTTAATAGTTCCATCACCTGCAATAGTTACTGGAATTAAACCTTGCATTAAATCAGGTGCGTTAGGAGGAATTTCATATAACTTAGCTCCAGTTTTATCATCAACATTTATCTTTCCTGTGAATATTGCTTCTTGATTGTAATCTTGAGGTTCATCTAAATTCTCAAAAGTAACAGTTAATTTATAATAATGTTTTTGTTTCTTTTCAGGACGGGTAATATTTAAAGCTAGATACATTTCGTTATCTTTGTTTACAGTATCTTTATTAATAAAACCACTTACTTTAATCCCTCCTGCTTTTTCATTTTCAAAAGTATCATCATCATATTCTACTAAAGAGTATTTCAAATCTTTCTTTTGGAAAGTAACATTTAACTCTGTAAGTTTAATGTTATAAGTATAAGTATCATCTAAAGTACCAGTATTTTCGACAGTAAAAGTTTTACTATCACTATCTCCTGGTTGGCCATTTTCTATATTAATAACGTTGTCATCAGTAAATGTAAGTTCCATCGTTCCAGCCTGAACTTTATTTGCTATAGCCGTATCATTTCCTAAAATATTAGCATGAAAGAATGCATATGATATGCCAATAGCGAAAACGGAAAGTGAAGCAATGACTCCTATTAATAACCACTTATTATTTTTCATTTAATCTTACCTACCTTTATGTATTTATCTTATCACTCTATACCCCCCCCCCCGTCAATGACTTATAATAAAA
>CANQHM010000025.1 GCA_947623845.1 uncultured Bacilli bacterium
CAAGGTACTAAATTCTCTATCCGTGAAGGTGGACGTACTGTTGGTGCTGGTGTAGTATCAGAAATCATTAAGTAATTAATATTTAAAGATTTTAAAAATAGATATCTTAAATGGTATCTATTTTTTTGTTTTTATGATATACTTGAAAATAGGAAAGTAGTGAGCGTTATGAAAAGAAATGGTTTTACTTTAACAGAAGTTATCGCCGTTATTGTAATATTAAGTGTGATTATTTTAATGGCTGTTCCATCTTATTTAGGAGTTACAGAAACTTTAAAAAAGAATCAATATGATAATAAGATTAAACAAATAAGTACGAAAGCAACCGAATGGGCGACAGATAATAATATAACCGAAGATACAACCATTACTATTGCTAAATTAGTAGATGATGGGTATATTGATATGGATGATGAAACTAGTGATGATAAAAGAGTAATAAACCCATTAAATAAAGAATCAATGGAATGTTATCATGTAGTAATAAGTATTATTAATGGTGGATATGAAGTAAAAGTAGAAGAAAGTAATGATTGTGAACTTAAAATATTAGAAGATCAAGAAAAGAATATTAAAGTAACAGGTTATGAAATAAATCCCGAAACCAATACAATATTAAATGCGGAAGCAATAAAACTAAATGCTAAAGAGTTTGAGTGGACTGGTAAAGATGTGTTACTGGTAACTACTAGTGATGTTTATAAAGATCCTAGTAGTATTACTTTTTCTACAGGGTCAGATAATAATACGAAAACAGGAGATATGTATTTGGGAGTACCAAGAAAAGGAGATGTAATTAATCCTGATGCTTATCAAAATGTTTTTGTAGTAAGTGCTAGTGTTATATTAAAAGCAAAATATACAATAACTTATGATATGGTAAGTGAAAGACCAAGAAGAACAGTAACAGTAAAGATAGATAAAGAAAACCCAAATGGCAGTTATAGTATGTTAGAGAAATGGGGAACAAGTGAAGCAAAAAAGGTAAGATTAAGTGGAAATGATGGAGCAGGTAGTGGAGTAAAAGGATTCTATGTAAGTGCACTAAATACTAATGATATAAATACTGCTACCTACTATACCGCAAGTAATAATGAAAAAGAAGTAAGTTTACCAATGGGAGTTTATTACTTCTGGACCGAAGATAATGTAGGAAATAAAAGTACAACAGGAGAAAGATTAGAAGTAACAAATATTGATGATGTAGCACCACAATGTGTATATAAAGGAATGAATAGTACATGGACCAATAGCCCTGTAACCATAACATGGGGATGTAAAGATGGTGAAAGTGGATGTACAACCCCAGAACAAAGTAGAACATTTAATAGTGGAGTAGTATCAAGTTTTACGGTTCCAAAATATACCATTACAGATGAAGCAGGGAATTCAATTGAATGCGGTGGAAATAATGTAGATGTTATGTTTGATAATGTAAAACCAACATGTAGTACATGGAAGAGTCACCAAGATACACCAGATGGAGTAACAATAAGTGTAAGTTGTAGTGATGAAGGAAGTGGAGTAAACCAAAATCCAAGTGGAGATCATGGAGGTCAAAAATCTAGTCAAACATATACCGTAACTGACCATGCAGGGAATAGTAATTCTTATACGGTAGATGTAAGTAGTTATCAAGTTTATTGGCATCAAGATGCAAATAGTTGTCGTCATATTAACTTTGGATGTGACTTATATCGTTATGGTACTGGTGCTGCTTGTGGAACATATTCTTGTAATTGTAGTAATCGAGGAGCATGTACTAAATATAGTTATGAAACTGGTGGTGGAATGGGATTCTCGATATATGAGGGTTCAAGTTGCCCAGATCTTCCAGCATGTAAAGATGGTCCAACGAGTGATGCTTCGGGAAATATTGTTAAATGTTTAGCAAGTTGTACTTGTATAGCCAGAGCGAGAGTATGCGATACATGTAATTATTCTTGTCGTAATGCAGCATTTGGCTGTGAAACAGAATCCCAAGGAACCGGTGGAGCAGAGTGTGGATGGCATGATGTAGGATGGCAAAGAAGTTCTTGTAGTGGAAATCTATGTCAAGTAACTAGTGAACAAACTTGGTATACATAGTATATAATATATAAGTGATTTAGATGAAAAAGAAAATAGAAAGAAATAAGTATTTTATAATATTACTAATAATCTTTCTATTTTTTTGTGGTTTATATTTAAAAGTAAGTAATTATAAAGAAGAAGTACCTTTAGAAATATGTTCTAATTATTCTAAAATTTATGAAGAGTTATTAACTAATTATTTAGAAAAATATAAAGTAAGCGTGGCTTATTTAGATTTAAATAATAATTATAGTTATAGCTACAATGAAGAAGAAATATACTATGCTGCTTCGACGATTAAAACTTTGAGTGCGGTATACTTATATGATAATAATGTAGATTTAAATACTACTTTAATTTATGAACCTAAGTATCAAAAGAGTGCTTCATTAATAATGGAGCATTATCCTTTGTATAGTAAAGTATCGTTAAAAGATTTAATAAAATATTCCATAATTGTAAGTGATAATACCGCTTATGCGATGTTAGTAGATTATATAGGAAAAGATAAATTAAAAGATTATGGACTTTCTTTAGGGGCGGTTAATACTTTAAGTATCAGTGATAATTATGGAAGAATTGATACACTTGATGCCATAATTTACTTAGAAAAGTTATATGAAATTACCGATAAATACCCGGAACTTGCATCCTTTTTTATCTATAGTAATGAGAATTATTTTAATAACCCGGTATATGAATCTTTAGCTAAGTATGGGTTTTATGGAACTTATTTTCACTTAATGGGAATTGTTTTAACTCCTAATCCCTATATACTAGTTATCTTAACTAAAGAAGGGGAAAATGATTATGAAAAGATTATTAAAGATATTAGTAATAAAATATTTAAACTACATAACTTAAATTATCGTGAAAAAAATTGCCAATAAAGAGTATTTTGTGTTATTATGGTAGTAAGGATAGTGATTTAGATGAAAATTATTAAAGGGGAAAAAATTAAAGAAAAAGGAAAAAAAGAAAATATCTTAAAGAAACATTTAAGAACGATGGCTTTTGGGGAGATAGTAGTAGATTTATTACTAATTGCTTTAGGAGTATTTTATGCTTTAAATCCGGAAATATCTATTAATTTAACTTGTAAAACTATTGGATTAGTAATATGCTTATCTTCGGTTTATGCGATTATTAAATATTTATTTGATGATGCTATCTTCTTTTATAGATATGATTTAATATATGGCGTTTTAGGTTTAATTCTAGGGTTAGTAATATTTACCAAACCGATTGAAACTAGAGCATTATTTATGATTGGACTTGCTATTTGGTTTATTATTACAAGTATTCGTAAATTACTTATTACTTATATGTTATATAAATATAAAGATGATACATCAATTTATTCTTTATCATTAAGTGTTATTATTTTATTACTAGGTATTTTAATTATCTTTAATCCATTAAAAGCTACCATAGCATTCTCTACTCTTTGTGGTTTAACATTAATCTTCTATGGAGCGATGAATATTTCTCATATGGTTATGATAATTCAATATTCTAAAAAATTTATTAAGTATTTTGAAGATTAATTTGCTCTTTTTTCTTAAGAAATAATGTAGTATAATAAGAATAGTATTAAGGTGGTTGATTAAATATGAACATAAAAGATGTCTTAGCAAGAGAGGTATTAGATTCTAGGGGAGATCCTACCCTAGAAGTTGAAATAGTCTTAGAAAATGGGATTAGTGATTATGCCTCTGTACCTAGTGGAGCTTCAACGGGAAGTAGAGAAGCTTTAGAATTAAGAGATAACGACCCTAAAAGATATCATGGGAAAGGGGTTTTAAAAGCTATTAATAATGTTTTAGAAATAGTTAAACCTAAACTTGTTGGACAAAGTATCAACCAAGGTAAAATAGATCAAATCTTATTAGAATTAGATGAAACTCCTAATAAAAGTGTTTTAGGAGCTAATACCACTTTAGCAGTATCACTTGCTTGTTTAAAAGTTATTGCTAAATGTACTAAAAAAGGTTTATATAAATATGTGGCTGATAAAGAAATAACTTTACCAATTCCCATGATGAATATTATAAATGGTGGTAAACATGCTTCTAATAATTTAGATATTCAAGAATTTATGATTGTTCCCGTAGTTAAAGGATTTAAAGAAAGAGTAAGAGCTGGTAGTGAAGTATTTCATTCTCTAAAGAATATTTTAAAAGGAATGGGGTTAGAAACTTCAGTAGGTGATGAAGGAGGATTTGCTCCAAAGTTAGAGAATAATGAAATGGCCATAAAACTTATTATGAGTGCTATTATGGATGCTGGTTATGTGGCTGGAAAAGATATTCTAATTGCTTTAGATGTAGCGGCAACTTCTTTCTATAACAAAGATACTGATACTTATCACTTTGAAAATAAAGATATTAGTGCTGATGAATTAAGTAAGTATTATATTTATTTAGTTAATCGTTATCCAATAATTAGTATTGAAGATCCCTTTAATGAAGATGATTTTGATTCTTTAGCAGTTTTAACTAAAATATTAGGTAATAGAATTATGTTAGTAGGAGATGATTACTTCGTTACTAATACGAAATATTTACAAGAAGGAATAGATAAACATGCGGGGAATGCAATATTATTAAAACCTAATCAAATAGGAACTATTTCCCAAATGGTTAAAACTATTTCCCTAGCTCGTAAAAATAATTATAAAATGATTATTTCCCATCGGAGTGGGGAGACAGAAGAAACCTATATTGCGGATTTAGCAGTAGGATTATGCATACCATATATTAAAACGGGATCATTATCAAGAAGTGAAAGAACTGCAAAATATAACCGTTTAATAAGAATAGAAGAAGAATTACAAAGAAAAAATTCATAATAATTCTTTTTTTATAAATTTAATGTTCGCTAATAGCGAATAATAGGGGAAGGAATAAGTAGTAAATGAGTAAAATAATAGAAGAATATTTAAGATTAAAAAAGAAAAATAAAGAGGCTTTATATCTATTTAAAATAGGAAATTTTTATACCTTTATAGGAGAAGATGCTGATAAGATAAATGATTATATGGTTTTAAAGAAAACTAATTTTTCAGGAGAATATCAAAAATGTGGATTTCCTATCGACCGTATAGAAGCTTATGAAAGAGTATTTCAAAAACAAAATATTAATGTTATAAGAATAGATAATATCAATGATATTGGGGTTTTACATGAATTAAAAAATATTAATCTTGATAAATTAAGTCGTAAAGAAGCTATTGAGTTATTAAAGGAAATAAAAGAATATTATGACTAGTTTAGAAGAATTAAAAATTTATCAATACTATGTAGATTTATATTTTTATACATATAATATAACTTGTAAATATCCTAAAATAGAAAAATCAGGATTAGTAAGTGATATTAAGAATGTTACTTGTAAAGGATTAGAAAACTTAATAGCAGCCCAAAAAGAATATAATATAACAAAAAGACTTGAATATCTAAATGGAGTAGATTCTAATTTAAAAGTAATTAAAGTATTAGTAAGAATATCTTATAAATTTAAATATATAAATAGTAAAAATTATGGGGCTTGGAGTAGAAAATTAGCAACAGTTGCTAATCTACTTAATGGATGGATAAAACAATGCCAAAGACCATAAGAAATATATTTTTTGATAAATTAACATTTACTAACTTAATAGAAGCGCATTATCGAGCAGTATTAGGTAAAAGAAATAAAAGAGAAATATTATTATATGAACAAGATTTAGAAACTAATATATCTAATATATTATATCAATTACAAACTAATACTTATAAATTAGGAAAATATCGGGAATTTAAAATATATGAACCTAAAGAAAGAACAATTAAATCTTTACCATATAAAGATCGGGTAGTACATCAGTGGTATGTTCATGAATTTATAAAACCATATTTTGTTAAAAGATTTATTAAAGATACTTATGCTTGTATTGATGAAAGAGGGACACATCTTTGTAGTAGAGTAGCACAAAAATATATGAAAAGAATGTATCATAAATATGGGAGAAATTATTATATTATTAAGGGAGATATAAAGAAATATTTTTATACTATAGATAAAGATATATTATATAAAATATTAGCTAAAACTATTAAAGATAAAGATTTACTTAATCTTACGAAAGTATTAATTTATGATAATGATGAACCTAAAGGGATACCTATTGGGAATTATACTTCGCAATATTATGCTAATATCTATTTAAATGAATTAGATCATTATGTTAAAGAAGAATTAAAAATAAAATATTATTTAAGATATATGGATGATTTTTGTATTTATTTACCTACTAAAGAAGAATGTATAGAAGTATTAAGTAAAATTAGAATATTCTTAAAAGATAAATTAGATTTAGACTTAAATAATAAAACAAGATATTATCCTAGTAAATTTGGAACGAATTTTTGTGGATATATTATTCATGAGAATTATATGTTACTTAGGAGAAGTTGTATTAAAAAAATTAGAAGAAAATTACGTAAAGGGGAATTAATATTAGAAAATTATCATGGACATTTAATGCATGCTAATTCGTATAATTTTTGTAAGAAAATAAGGGAATATATGCTATTATGTCAAAATAAAGAACAAAAAGGGGCATAGTTGTCCTAAAATTACCTTTAAGTTTGTTTTATAATGAATTTATAAGGTAGGTAGTAGAGGTATGAGAAGATTTAACCCTGATAAAGAATTAAAAAAACTTAATAATGGAAAGAGGAATAAGACAGTATTTGGTGTATTACTTTTATTGTTAGTAGTAGCAGTAGGTAGTAGTTATGCCTTATATCAGGTAAGAAGTAGTAAACAAATTGTTTATACTACGGCTTCGCCTTTTTATCAAAAGGATGTAACATTATCAGTTTATATTGATGGTGTAAAGAAGGTTGCTCCTGGTTCATTTCCTGCTAAAGAAGATGGTAAGATATTTTCTAAAGTAGTATGTGAAAATGGTGGTACTGGTACTTTCGATAATGAGAATTGGCAACTATTATTAAAAACTAATAAACAAGATAGATGTGATGTTTATTTTGTAACAAGATGGAAAGACAGTAGTGGAGCAAATCCACCAGAGTTATACCAAGGAATGATACCTATAACTATTAGTGATACAGGGGTCTTAACAGTAGCAGATGTAACAGCTAAATGGTATAGTTATGATGATCACGAGTGGGCGAATGCTGTACTTATTGATGACAAAACAAATCATAATAAATATTACAATACTGATGGCACATATAAAAAAGGTACAACAATACCAATAACTGATGTACTTCAAATGTATGTATGGATACCAAGATATAAATATAAATTATTTAATGCAAAAAGTGGAGAAAATAGTAGTCCACAAGTAATAGATATAGCATTTGAAGGTAATGGTACAGGAAGAAGTTTGGGAAGTAATAATGGTCAATGGTATACACATCCAGCATTTGAATTTGGTAATACTGAATTAAATGGTTTCTGGGTAGGTAAATTTGAACCAAGTGATCCAGGAGATCCAAACGGAAGAGTAACAAATAAAATAACAGAAATAACAATACTACCAGATAAAACTAGTATGACATATAAAAATGTAGTAACATTCTTTAATGCTGAAAGAGATATAGAGAAAGAAAGTAATAAATATAATTTAGATTCTAACGAAGTAGATACCCGTCCAATGAGAAATAGTGAATGGGGAGCAGTTGCTTACTTAGTTAGTTCAAAATATGGAAGATATAATAGTGATGGAAATGCTATAGAAAGTGGCGCTGAAATATGGATAAATAATACAGCACAAGGAACAGCAACAAGTGGAACTTGGGCTTATGGTGGAACATATACTGGATGTGTAGGAGATACAGTAAGTGCTGCAGTTAAATGGAACACAGAAGCTGGAACTGTTGCAAAATGTGATGCTGATAAAGTATGGACCAAAAATGGAGTAAAAGCTTCAACTACTGGAAATGTGTATGGAATATATGATATGAGCGGTGGAACTTGGGAATATACAATGGGTGTTACAAAAACACAAGATGGAACTGATATATATTATGCAAGTAGTGGACTTAATAAAGCAACAATGCCAGATGCTAAATATTATGATTTATATGATTTTAGTGAGAGTAACTTAACTCACGAAAGAGGACATCTAGGAGATGCTACAAGAGAGACGTTAGCATCATTTGGTAAGAACCCAGGAGGATGGAATGGTGATTTAACAGACTTCCCTTACGTTACTTCAGCTGGTTCGTGGCCGTGGTTCATACGCGGAGGTTACTACGGTGACGGTGCTCGTACAGGCGTCTTCGCCATCGGTCGTGCTAATGGTAATGCGAGTTGGTGCATTTCGTTCCGCTCGGTGTTGTCTCGCGCATAGTTGCGTAAGCAACTTACACGATTACACAAAACGACGTATACTTGATAGAAATACTGTGTAATCTAAAATTAATTATATGTAGATACTCACCCCAGCCATCACATAAGAACTATGGCTGGGGTGATTTTTGACCGACGTAAGTCGGTGGCACATTTGAAAAATAAGAAATATTCTTTTTGAGAAGAAGATAAAATGTAACTTTTCATAATGGATGATGAGTTACATTTTAATTTGGAATAAAACTTATTGATTGAATGGAGGGGGAAGGTTAAAAATAAAGTTTAAGTATAATAAATAATTATTTATTTGTTTAGTGTTTTTGCTAAAATTGTATTGTTCTTATAATATAAGAACTGGTTATAAGCAGTAGTGTACTCCAGACTTCCCTTATGTTATTACTAGTAGTGTCGGGCCGTGGTTCATACGCGGCGGTAATTATACAAACGGCGCTAGGGCAGGCATCTTCGCGATTGGCCGTAATAACGGTGGAGTGAATAGCAACAAATCGTTCCGCTCGGTGTTGTCTCGCGCTGTACTATGGAAAAGGTATAATAGAGTGTTGAAAAGTTTTGTATGTAAATAATATTTTAAGTTATTTAGCAAAATTTGTTTATTATTGGGATTAAAATAAATTTACGGATTTATAAATTCTTTATTTCATAGATGCTTATACCCAATCTATATTTATATATAGGTTAAAATATAATAAAAGATAGATGGGTTAGTAGTTTATAATGAATATTCGTCGTCTTTAGATGTACTTAAAAAGGTACATTTTTTCTTTTATTTATGATACAATTTAATTGGGAGTAAGCTATAGTTCGATGAGACTTCCCTAGCACTGCTAGTTGGGTTGATCCGTGGTTCGATCGCGGAGGTGGGTACAACAATGGCGCAAGCGCTGGCGTCTTCGCGATTGGTCGTAATAATGGTAATGCGAATTGGAATATTTCGTTCCGCTCGGTGTTGTCTCGCGCTGCACTATGAAAAAACAATAAATAAAGGTATTTCTCAATTAGAAGAAATATAGAATATTGTTAGAAAATAACACTGTAAGTTTACGGACTTAAGTAAGTATATATTTCATAGAGGTTTACTTCCTATCTACGGAATGTAGGTTAAAAAATGATAAAGAATTTTAAATTAGTAGTAATATTATGAATATTTGAAGTTCTTATAATGTACTTTAGTAGTACATTTTTTCTTTTGAATGTGATAAAATTTAATTGGGAGTAAGCTGTAGTAAGACGTAGACTTCCCTAGCACTGTTAGTTGGGTTGATCCGTGGTTCGAACGCGGAGGTAGGTACGACTCTACTGCTATAGCGGGCGTCGTCGCCATTGGCCGTAATAACGGTGGAGCGAATAACAACAAATCGTTCCGCTCGGTGTTGTCTCGCGCAGTACTATGAAAAAACAACGAAATAAGATGCTTTCTAATGTGGAAGTATGGATGTTGTTAATAAGTAACACTTTAAATTTAAGGATTTAAGTAAAATATATTTCATAGAAGTTTACTTCCTATCTACGGAATGTAGGTTAAAAAATGATAAAGAATTTTAAATTAGTAGTAATATTATGAATATTTGAAATTCTTATAATGTACTTTGTAGTACATTTTTTCTTTTGATTATGTTACAATTAAATCGGGAATAAGCTATTATAAGACGTGTGACTTCCCTTTTGTGACTACTACTGTTGTGCCGTGGTTCATACGCGGCGGTAATTACAACAATGGCGCTAATGCAGGCGTCTTCGCCATCGGTCGTGCTAACGGTGGGACGAACAACAATTATTCGTTCCGCTCGGTGTTGTCTCGCGCAGTACTATGAAAAAACAATAAATAAAAATATTTCTCAATTAGAAGAAATATAATTGTTGTTAAAAATAAACACTTTAAATTTAAGGATTTAAGTAAAATATATTTTCATAGAAGTTTATTTCCTATCTACGATATGTAGGTTAAAAAATGATAAAGAACTTTAGATTAGTAGTGAAAATGAATATTTGAAGTTCTTATAATGTACTTTATTGTACATTTTTTCTTTAGGTTATGTTAAAATTAAATTGGGAGTAAGCTATAGTAAGACGTGGACTTCCCTTACGTTACTTCAGCTGGTTCGTGGCCGTGGTTCATACGCGGAGGTAGATACGAAAATGGCACTAATGCAGGGGTCTTCGCTATTGGCCGTAATACGGGTGAAGCGAATTGGAACAATTCGTTCCGCTCGGTGTTGTCTCGCGCAGTACTATGAAAAACAATAGGAATGAATATTTTTCAAAGAAAAAATATAAAATATTGTCAAAGTAACGCTTTAAATTTAAGGATTTAAGTAAAATATATTTCATAGAGGTTTACTTCCTATCTACGATATGTAGGTTAAAAAATGATAAAGAATCTTGGCTTAGTAGTGAAAATGAATATTCGAGGTTCTTATAATGTACTTTATATGGTACATTTTTTCTTTTTTATTAAAAAATATTATTAGGTTGCCGAAAAGTAGCCGAAAGGTTGCCGAAAAGTAGCCGAAAGGTTGCCGAAAAGTAGCCGAAAGGTTGCCGAAAGGTTGCCGAAAAGTTGCCGAAAGGTTGCCGAAAAGTTGCCGAAAAGTTGCCGAAAGATTTTTAATGCTGTATTTAAAGTACACTTTTTCTTATTGTTATGGTAAAATTTAGATGGGAGTAAGCTATAGTAAGACGGGGACTTCCCTTATGTTATTACTAGTAGTGTCGCGCCGTGGTTCATACGCGGAGGTAACTACAATGACGGTGCTCGTACAGGCGTCTTCGCCATCGGTCGTGCTAATGGTAATGCGAATTGGAACAAATCGTTCCGCTCGGTGTTGTCTCGCGCAGTACTATGAAAAAACAATAAAAAAAATATTTTCCAATGAGAAAGTATAAATGTTGTTAATAAAGGACACTTAAAGTTCAAGGACTTTAGTAAGATAATGTTTCATAGAAGTTTATTTCCTATCTACGATATGTAGGTTAAAAAATGATAAAGAATCTTGGATTAGTAGTGAAAACGAATATTTGAAATTCTTATAATGTACTTTTGTAGTACATTTTTTCTTTTTATTGTGTTAAAATTTAGATGGGAGTAAGCTATAGTAAGATGTCGACTTCCCTAGTGTGCCTTCTAGTGGTACGTGGCCGTGGTTCATACGCGGAGGTAACTACAATGACGGTGCTCGTACAGGCCTCTTCGCCATCGGCCGTAATACCGGTGGTGCGAATGTCAATAATTCGTTCCGCTCGGTGTTGTCTCGCGCTGCACTATGAAAAAACAATAAATAAAAGTATTTCTCAATTAGAAGAGATATGAATGTTGTTAATAAATGAAACTTAAAGTTTACGGACTTAAGTATGATACTATTTCATAGAAGTTTACTTCCTATCTACGATATGTAGGTTAAAAAATGATAAAGAACTTTAGGTTAGTAGTGAAAATGAAAATTTGAAGTTCTTATAATGTACTTTATAGTACATTTTTTCTTTTGACAAAAAAATATAAATTTTTTAAAAAATTTTTCTTAAAAAAAAGGAAATAGGGGGTCAAATTGTTAATATTATATATGAAGGGCTAAATTAAACGTTGTTTAAGAAAGAAATAAAATTGGGCTTTAATGTGATTAGAAATGAGGAAAAATGGAAGAAGATGTAGAGTTTTGTCCTTTAACTGATGATAATATGTTTGCCCATATTATGTCTACGAAAAGAAATTTTTTAATTAAATTAGTATCATATATTACTAAGATACCGGAAAAAGCTTTAAAAAATGTTAAAATAGTAGATACTAATTTAACGGAAGAATATAAAAAAGAAAAACGTCGTAGATGTGATATCGTAATTAAGATCAATGATAACGTTGTCTGCAATCTGGAAATGAATAAAGATTATTATCCATCATATATAATAAAGAATCTTAGTTATTTATTTTCATTACATAATCAAGAAAATATGTCAGGAGAAAAGTATCAAGTAGGACAAGAATACATACAAATAAATTTTGATAATTTTAAAAGTTTTGGTAAAAAGTTAATAAACGAATATAAATTAAAAGAAGAAACTACGGGAGAAGATTATCCTTTAGGAAGAATAAAAGTATTTCATATTAAACTTGACTATTTGCAAAATATAAAGTATACTGAAAGTGTAAATAAAAAGTTGGTTCAATATTTAAAATTTATAGGGGCTAAGTCTTATGAAGAAATAATAGAAACCATAGAAGGAGATGAGATTTTGGAAGATGTATTTAATGAAATGGTAAGATTCGCTAAAAAAATACCATTTGGCTATCGTGATGTAGAATATGAAGAAAGACTACTTCGTAATTCCATTAGAGAAGAAGGACGAATCGAGGGTGAAAAAAAGGGAAAAGCTGAAGGTCTTATCGAAGGTGCAGCAAAAGGCAAGGCTGAAGGTTTAATTGAAGGAGAAGCTAAAGGTCTTATAGAAGGTAAGAATATGGCGATAGTGGAAATGTGTAGTGCTGGAGCTGATAAGAACTTTATAGCAAAAGCCTTTAATATTTCTATGGAAAAACTTGACGAAATACTTAAAAATAATAAAGAAAGTAGGTGATAAAGAACATATGGAAAAATTAAATGACAATGAAGAATATGAAGATCCGCATGAAATATATATGAAAATGGTAGAATGTGCTAAAAAACTTCCTTTTGGTTATCGTGATGTAGAGTATGAAGAAAGATTGCTTCGTAATTCTATTAGAGAGGAAGGACGGATTGAAGGTAAAAATATAGCAATAGTAGAAATGTGTAAGGCTGGGGTAGATAAAAAGCTTATAGCCAAAGCATTTAATCTTTCTATGAAAAAACTAAATGAAATACTAAAAAAAGAAGGTAGCTTGTTATAAAGTTACCTTTTTTTTCTTATTATTTTAGGGTATAATATAAATAGGTGATAACATGAAATTTACAGAACTTACGATTGAAGAATTTACAAAGTTTGTAGATAAACATCCTTTAAAGAATTTTTTTCAAACGAAATATATGTATGATAGATATATAAAAGAAAAGAAAAAAGTATTCTTAGTAGGAGTAAAAGAAAATAATAAAGTAGTAGGGGCTTCATTACTAGTTAAAACATCAACATTTAGAGGTTATGATATGTATGAAGCTTTACAAGGATTAATATTAGACTATCATAATACGGAATTACTTAAGTTTTTTGTACAAGAATTAAAAAAGTTTTTAAGTACCAAGAAAGTTTATAAATTAATTATAAATCCGTATATTCCTTTAAAAAAACTTGATAGTGAAGGTAATGATACTAAAGAAGTAGATAATAGTAAGATAAAAAAAGATATCTTAGATTTGGGATTTAAAGAATTAAAAGAATATGAACAAGTAAAATGGATTTATTGTTTAGATATTAAAGGTAAAACTTTAGAAGAATTATTTAAAAGTTTTAAAAGTAATGCACGGAATTGTATTAATAAAACGCTTCATAAATTTAACTTAGTAATAAAAGAATTAAAATATGAGGAATTAGAAACATTTAAAAATATTACAAGTGATACTTGTAAAAGAAAAGGATTTCCTGATCGGAGTTTAACTTATTATCAAAATATGTATGATAGTTTTAAAGATCAAGTGAAATATCTAATTTGTTATCTTGATACGGATATTTATATGAATAATTTAAAATTAGAAAAACAAGAGTTAGAAAGTAAACTAGAAAAGATATCTAATGCCCCTGCTAATCAAAAGAAAAGGGAGAATATTAAACAAGAAATTACCTATAATCAAAAATATTTAGAAGAAGCTAAAATGTTAGCAAAAGAAAAGGGTAAATTAATTCCATTAGCTACCGCCATGTTTATGCTTTATGGGGATGAAATAATCTATTTATTTAGTGGGTCTTATGATGAATATAAAAATTTCTTTGGACAATATCGAATTCAATGGGAAATAATTTCTTATGCGGTTTCTCATAACTATCAAAGATATAATTTTTATGGAATTAAAGATATAACTGATAAAAATAATGATGAAAATGGGGTTATTAAATTTAAACAAAACTTTAATGGGTATGTAGAAGAACTTTTAGGGGCTTTTGCCTTACCAATTAATAAGATGATATATCAAGTAGAACATTTATATTCGAGGATGGTAAAAAAACATAGCAAAAAATAAGTTTCTGTATTATAATATGCTACAGGTGATTTTTACGTGGAAGAAGAAATAAAATTATTAAATGATGAAGAACTAGATTCTTTTTCTAGTGAAGATGCTTATAAAATGTATATAAGAGAAGTTAAACAATATAAAGTATTATCTATAGAAGAACAAAAAGAACTAGCTATGCGTTATATAAAGGAAAAAGATAGCAAAGCAAAAGAATTATTAATTAATTCTAATTTACGTTGGGTATTAAGTATTGCTAATAAATATGCTTATAGAGTTAAAAATTTACAAATATTAGATATAGTACAAGAAGGTAATTTGGGGTTATTAAGAGCGATTGAAACTTATGATCCTTCTAAGGGAGCTTTTTCTACTTATGCGACAGGGTGGATTAAACAAAGTATAACAAGAGCGATTGCGGATAAGGAAAAGACGATTAGGAAACCAGTGCATTTAGAAGAAGCAATTAGAAGATATAATTATTTATTAGCGGAATATGAAAAGAAAGAGTTACCGGTTCCGATGGATGAAGAAATCTGTGAAAAATTACAAATAAATGAGTTTACTTTAGCGAATATTAAAAAAGCTGTTAGTCAAAATATTATTAGTTTAAATACTTTTGTGACGGAAGAGGATGATACAACTTTAGAAGACTTTATACCTAGTGATGAGGATATCATCGAAGAAGTTGATGAAAAGTTAGTAGCGTATGATTTATGTGCAGTGATAAAAGAAATATTAACTGACTGCCAATATTATATTGTGTATAATAGAGTGATAACGAAGAATCGTTTAACTTTAAAATATATTGGAGAACTATTTAATATAACAAGAGAAAGAGTAAGACAAATAGAAGCTAGTAGTTTAAGAAGAGTAAGAAGTGTAACAGTTGGAAAACATTTCTATTATGATGCAACTTTAAAAGAAGTTAAAGAAAAAGAAGGTAAGTATTATAACTATTTAAATCTTAAACCTATTTCACCTGTGGATATTATTAATTATTACTATTTTAAAGATAGATTAAGTAATGATGAAAGATTGCTATATAGATTAAAGTTATTTGGAAGATACCGAGTAAAGAGTTATGCAAGTTATTTAGGGTTAAAGCCACAAGAATATGAAGTTTTAGAGAATTCTTTAAAACAAAAATTACAAGTTATAGATAAAGATAAATATCAAGAACATATGGTTAATATGATTCTTACTTATGGAACAGAGATTTATAACTTAATTGAAGAAGAAATATTAAAAGAAGAAAGTGAAACTAACCTAAAGCGATATCTAAAATCATCATAACACAGAAACCAATTAAACTTGATAAGGCCATAAGGTCTTTTCTTTTGTTGGTTTGACTTTCAGGGACGAGTTCTTCAATTACGACATAAATCATAGCTCCAGCGGCGAAGGAAAGCATTAAAGGAAGAAGTACGCGGATTTTAATAACTAATAAAGCTCCTAAAACACCAGCGATGGGTTCGACTATGCCACTTAGTTGACCATAGAAGAAAGCTTTTTTATTAGAAAATCCTTCTCTTTTTAAAGGAAGTGATACGGAAGAACCTTCTGGGAAATTTTGAATACCAATACCTAAAGCTAAGATACAAGCACTAATGAAAGTAGCTCCTTCGATACCTAATCCCGCACTACCAAAAGCAATACCAACAGCTAAGCCTTCGGGAAAATTATGGAGAGTGATAGAAAAAACTAATAAGAAACATCTTTTTAAACTATTACTTTTAATTCCTTTCTTTTTATCTAAGTGGGTGTATATTTTGTCACCGATAAATAAAACAATACCTCCTAGAAGAAAGCCGATTGTACAAATTAAAGCTTTATTTTGACCTAGGCTTTCAGCATGTTCTAAAGCAGGGCTTATAAGGGAGAAAAAAGATGCGGCGATCATAACCCCAGCGGCGAACCCAAGCATAGCGTCCATAATACTTTTATTCACTTTTTTGAAAAAGAAAACGATAGCAGCACCTAAAGCAGTGACAGCATAGGTAAATAAAGTAGCAATTAGGGCTTGAATAACCGGATCTAAATTAAATAAATATTCCATAAATTAATACCTCTTTTTTAAAAACTCTATAGTATTTAATGATAGATTTAAAAAAAGGTGTAGGAATATCTTAAAATATGTGTTATAATCTTTCTATGCCGTAATAGTATAACGGTATTACAAATCCATGGTAAGGATTAAATCAGTGTTCAACTCACTGTTACGGCACCATTT
>CANQHM010000026.1 GCA_947623845.1 uncultured Bacilli bacterium
TTGGCTTAAAAAAGTGAATGATATAATAGATGATGAAACTGATAAAGATTTGAAAAAAGAACTTATAGATTTAAAAATGGATTATCTGGAAGATGAAGAATATGAATACGATTAAAAAGGAAATATTATAAGTTTAGGGATGAAAAGTATAAAGAAATTGCCATAGAATGGTGTAATAAAAATAATATTAAATTTGAATAGGAGTGTTTAAAAATGAATGAAATATTGACTTTTAGAATTGGAATAGAAGGGTTAGAAAATAAAATATGGAGAGAAGTAGAAATACCGAGTAGAAGAACAATAGCAGATCTTGCATATACTATACTTGCATCATTTAATTCACTTGCATACCATTTATATAGTATTGAGTATAAAGATTATTTATTTGATTGTTGGGTTTGTCCTTCTGAAGATCCTAACTTTGATGAGTTATCTAATGCTGTTGTAACGAAATTAAGTGAATTGAATTTAAAAAAGAATGACACTATGAAAATGGAATATGATACTGGCTCTACAACTACTTTCGATATCACATATTTAGGTTCAAGAAAATTAAAAAGCTATAGAGAACAAGAACTTTATCCAATAGTAGTTAATGGAGAGGGTTTAGGAATGCTTGATGATATGTGCGATTTTGAATTAGAAGATATTGTTAATGATATAGATAAATTGGGTTATTCTACGCATTATTTTACTCCAGGATATGAAACAAATAGAAAATATGATTATAGAAAGTATAACATTAAAAAAGATAATAGAGAACTAAAGGGGAAAATATTAGCAATTAAAAATGGTTATGAAGTGGGAGAATAATACTTAGGAAGTGTTATGAATAAAAAAGATTTGTATGAATTATTAGAAGAATTATGCGAAAAAAGTTCGAAAGAGCAAATTGAAAAGTTTTTGTTTAGTATAATTGAAAATTTATCAGATAGTCAAAATAAGAAAATAATAGAACTTATTAACGAAGTCTTTAAAGATGAAATAGAGAGTATTAATTTAAGTGATTTGGATAAAACAATTGAAAAAATTGAAAAACAGTTTGATTTAATTAATAATGGTGAATTACAATTTCACTCTGAAACTTATGAAACTGGTGATTATGACTATTTTGGTGATGATTACGAAACCAGTTATTATGACCCTGAAAATGTTAGTAGTATTATATTATATGCTTATAATTTAGCTTTTATATTAATTACAAAAAAGGATTATAGAAATGCTAAAAAACTTCTTGATTTAATTGTTTTTACTAATTATTTTGTTTTAGAAGATGATAGTGATGATATTTTAGATTTTGAAATAACCGATATTATATCTTATGAATTAGTCGATTTAGATATAAATAAAATATGTTTAACTTTATTATTTATTACTCTATTAATTAGCGATAATAAACTTGAAGAAATATATGATTATTATAAATTATATACTTTTAGAAATATTAAACTTGAAGATTCTTTTAGTTTAGGGGTAGAAAAAATTAAAGATTTGGATATATTTTTGCAAAATTGGATACAATTTCTATCTCAAAAAAATGATGATATTTCTTTTAACTTGTTAATTAATTCTTTGGAATATAGTAATTATAATAATTATAAAAAAGTGTTAGAAATGAACAAAGTAACCCATCCTGAATTATGTACATTTATACTGAAAAAAATGTATGAATTAAAAAAATATAAAGAGGCTATTGAAATAGGGGAAAGCTTAATTAATGACGTTGATGATATTGTAAGGAGAGATGTTGCATTACTTATAGCTGAGTCCTATAGAAAACTTGATTCGGCTTTTGATATTAGTGAGTATTTATACATAGCATTTGAATCTAGTCATAATATATCAGATTTAATAAGAATTATAAATAATGATTATTTGGTAAAATATAAAGAAAAAATAGATATTATAAAAGGTGATCCATACAAGAATTCAAATAGTAATGCTATAGTATTATTTAGTTATTTTTTAGGAGAATTTGATGATTTTTTAAGTTCTTTTAAAAATAATCAAAAGTATTTGGGTTGGACATATTCGAATATGAATACTTATGTGGATTTGTTGTTATTCTTGCTGTGCGACTCAAATGAAACTGAAATAAAAAAGAAATTAGCTAATGCGATATGTTTTGACATAGGAGTAATAGATGACTATAATCTTTATAATGCGGATGAAAGAGGAATTAATTCTTTTAAAATTCTTAATGTTTGGAAAAAACACTTTATTATTTCTGATAAAATAAAACAGGATTATATTAGTTGGTTAGAAGAAACAGTGGCTAAACGAGTAGATGCGATTGTGTCTAATGGGTATCGCGGTTCTTATGATAAAGCAGCATTTTTAGTTTGTATGTTAGATGAGTGTCTAGAAAATCTAAATATGAAAAATAAGGGTGAGATTATTGCATTTTATGAAGGGAAATATTCTAGATATACTGCATTTAAAAAAGAAATCAATGAATATAAATAGTATATTTTAATAAATTCTTATAGTAAAAATGAAAATATTAACAAATTAATTGTGTGTGTAGAAAATAACGAAAAAGCAGAAAAATTAATTTCTGTTTTTCTTAAAATCTTAATAATTTAGAAATCTAGCTTATAACTTTAATTAATCCATAATATGTACACGCTACTATTGATGAACCACCATAAATATTAAAAAGATCATTATTACTTCTTTGTCTAACCTATCAGTAAAAAAGGTCACACTATGTATTGTGTAAAATTACGAAATCTTTAATGAAACTATGAAAAAAAATAAAAATATTGTATAATATAGGAACTTTATTACTTTTAAAGGAGTGCATTATGCAAAGAAATGAAATAATTGAACTTATTAACAAAAAAACTCTTGAGGCCAGAAAATTAATTAATGAAATAAATGACTTAAAGAAATTGCTTAGTAATTATGATAATCAATCTAAAACAAGTTTTACTAATGAAGAAAAAGTGGATATTTTTATGAATTATTTTAGAGGTAGAGACGATATATATCCTTATCTTTCGATTGATAAAAATGATCCTAGCAAAAAGTATTACATACCAAAGTGTGCTAATGAATGGAATAAAAATGTATGCTATAAAACAATGGGTAAAAAATGTAAAGATTGTAGTTATTGGGTAGATAAACCAATAGATAAAGAAGTAATTAGAAATCATTTATTTAATAATAATCCTATTGGTATTTATCCTATGTTAGATGATGAAACTTGTTATTTCCTTGCTTTTGATTTTGATGATAAGAAAAATGAAAAAGATATTAAAGAGGATGTGCTAGCATTTGCTAGTATATGTGATAAATATAATGTTCCAATTTCTATTGAAAGAAGTAGATCAGGTCACGGAATTCATATATGGATTTTCTTTGAAAATAATATAAAAGCAGTAACAGCACGGAAAATGGGAAGTTTATTATTATCTAAAACGATGGAAATTCGTGATAATTTAAGAATTGATTCTTTTGATAGGATGTTTCCTAATCAAGATACTATGCCTAAGGGTGGTTATGGTAATTTAATTATGTTACCATTTCAAAATGAAGCAATGAAATATAATAATACAGTTTTTGTAGATAGAAATTTTATTGCTTATGATAATCAGTATGAGTATTTAACTAAAGTTAGAAAAATGAACTATGATGAAGTATTAAGTATAATCAAGATATTATCTGAAAATACAATAGATATTAGTAGTGAATATCTAGAATTAAAAAAAGAAGTAAATAATAAGGAAAAAAATAATTTTGACTTTCCAAAAAGCATTAATGTAGTATTAGATAATATGGTTTATATAGATAAAGCAAATCTAAGTTCTGCGGTTAAAAATTGTTTTAAAAGACTTGCAACTTTTGCTAATCCGGAATTTTTAAAAAAACAACGAATGAGGATGTCTGTTTATAATGTTCCTATGGTAATAGATTGTAGTAAAGAAGATGAAAAGTATTTAATGATTCCAAGAGGAAAATTTGAATACCTATGTGATTTATGTAATCAAAATGATATAAAGATGAACATTGTTGATAAACGAAATAATGGAAAGCAAATAAACGTAAAATTTAAGGGCAAATTAAGGGAAGAACAAAGACAAGCGTTAAACGGAATGCTTAAGTATGAAAATGGTATACTTGAAGCACCAACAGGATTTGGGAAAACGGTTATATGTTGTAAATTAATTGAAGAACGTAATGTTAATACTCTTATTATCACCTTTAATTTATCACTTTTAAAACAATGGAAAGAACGAATAAAGGAGTTTTTGAAAATTAATGAAGTTGGTCAAGTTGGTGATGGAAAAAATACTTTAACAAATATAATTGATGTAGCAAGTATTAAAACAATTTATAATGAAGGAAAATTTAATGATGTAGTAAAAAATTATGGCATGATAATTATAGATGAGTGTCATCATTCATCTGCTTATACGTATGAGGCGGCATTAAATAAAGTAAATGCTAAATATGTATATGGGGTATCAGCGACTCCTGAAAAAGAAAATGGTCATACTCCTATCATTAAAATGCAATGTGGTGATATTAGATATAAAGTTAATATGAAAGAATATAATAAAAAATTAAATTTAGGTATGAAAGTTTATAGTAGGAATGTTCATTTAAATTATGTTAATAAAAACGTAAACGATTATAAAATAAATGAGATATATGATTTGATAACTAAAGATGATATCAGAAATGAACAAGTTATAAAAGATGTTGAAAGCGAGTTTAAAAAGGGAAAGAATATTTTGGTTTTAACAGAAAGATTAGAGCACCTAGAATATTTGTGTGAGAAATTATCAAATATAACTAATAATATAATTGTTTATCGGGGTGGATTAGGTAAAAAGGTTTTGAAAAAATATGATGAGTTAAATACTAATATAAAAGAAAATAACGAAAATAAAATAATAGTTGCTACTAGTTCTTGTATTGGTGAAGGCTTTGATGATTCAAGTTTGGAAGTTCTATTTTTAACTATGCCTATATCTAGTATTAATAGAATAGTACAATATACTGGTAGATTACATAGAAAGAATAAAAATAAAAAAGAAATAATTGTTTATGATTATGTTGATGATAATTTTTCAATGATTAGGAATATGTTTTTAAGAAGAAAGAAAGCGTATGAAAAAGTTGGATATGAAATTGTTGAAAATAACTGTCAAATGACATTATAACTAGTCAAAATGAAAGATTTAATGTATTTGCAAAAATTGTTACTTAAAAAAATGCTGGTAGAAATAGTTTTTAGATAAGAATATTATATATATGTTTATGCAATAATTAATAAATTAAATGTGAAAAAATCACATAAAATGCTTGAAAAAAATAAAAAAATGTGTATAATATTCTTCACAAATGAGAAAAATTATAATATAATAAAATAGGAAATGAATAGGAGGAAAAAGAATGTTAATAGGTTTTAAGGTGAAAAATTTTAAATCTTTTAAAGATTTACAACATTTTTCTTTATTAGCTGGTAAAGTGAGAAGTAATAATAATCATATAGTAGAAATTGGAAAGCATAAGATATTAAAATTTTCAGGAATGTTTGGGGCTAATGGTTCAGGGAAATCAAATTTTATTTTAGCATTAAGTATGGCACAAACTATTATAAGTAAGGGAATTGGATCTTTAATAAATAATTTATATTATAGAGGGTCAGAAATTTTAAATAATGAAGATTCATATTTTGAATATGAAATTGCCTTAAATGATAAATTTTATTCTTATGGATTTGAAATTAATATTTCAAAAAAGGAAATTATATCGGAATGGCTTATTGATATGACTAGAAACACTGAAAAAGTTATTTTTGAACGTGATTTAAAAAGAAATTTGAGTAATACTGACTATAAAAAAACTAATAGTATATTTTCAAATTGTCTTGCAGAAATGCAAAGTAATAGAACTGAATTGTTTTTAAAAGAAATAGTAAGAAGAATTTCCATGTCTAAAAATGAAGATGAATTTTTTGATGAAATACTTAGAGTTTATAAATTCATAATGTTTGATATGATTATTGTTAAACCACAAACCCATAAATTATTTGATATTGATTATTATAAAAGAAAAGATAAGATTCTTAAAATATTAGAAGCATTAGATATTAATATAACTGATATTGATAATGAAAAAACAGATATAAAAAATATTCAAGCCAAATTACCAGATAACGTTTATGTTGATTTGATGCATGATATAGATTTAATGACGTCAAGATTTAATGAAATTAGTTGTACTTTAAGAATTGAAAATGATTTATATACAATCAAAAAGCAACCGGACGGAACATATGCTGTAGATACGCTAAAATTTAAACATAAAAATAGTAGTAGTTCATTTGGAACATATGAAGAATCTGATGGAACTATTAGAATACTTGAATTAATTGATATCTTACTTTCAAAAAATAAATTATTTTTAATAGATGAATTAGATAGTAGTTTACATCCCATTTTAGTTGATGGATTATTAAAAATATTTTTGAAAGCAGAGACTAGTAACCAATTAGTTATTACAACTCATGAATTAAAAACTTTAGATTTTGATTTAGTAAGAAGAGATGAAATTTGGTTTGCTGAAAAATCACAAAATGGTGATACAAAAATATATTCATTAGAGGAATTTAAAGATGTGGCAAGATTTGATAGAAAGATTGATAAAGCGTATATGGAAGGTCGGTTTGGCGCAATCGCCACTATAAATACTGATTATGAGAATTAAAGAACCTTTTGCTCAAGAAAGATTATCAGAAGAAAAAAATTATAGAAAAAAATATTTTATTGCTTCTGAAGGCCAAACTACGGAACCTAGATACTTTGAAAAATTAAATCAATCAATTATATCAGAAAATGTAAAAATAGTTAATATACTAAGAGATTATGCTAAACTAGGAAATAGCAATCCAACATATTTAATAGAGTTACTACAGGAGTTTTTAGATAATGAAAATTCAGCAATTTCTGTTACTGAGTTAAAAAATAAAATTGCGAATTGGGATCATGAGAATCCTGGCAAAATAAATTTGAATGTAATAAATGATAAATTGGATAATATTTACAAATCTAATGATTTCAAAATACCTTATGATAGACTAGAAGATTTATTTATGCAGTTATTTAAAAGTGACATTTATAAGGATTTGGCTTCTCATTTTTCTTTATATTTTGTTGCTCAAGATGTTACTTATTCACCAATAATTGATTCGCTAAATATGGTAATAGATCGTGATAAGGATAGTTTTACGGAAAAGCAATATGATGAAGTAATAAAATTCTGCAAAGAAAATAATGTTAATTTGTATGTTAGTAATCCTAGTTTTGAGTTTTGGTTATTACTACACTTTAAAGAAATAGAATGTGAAGATAAGCAAAAAATGTTGGAAAACCCAAAAATCAATGGGTCTCGAAGATATCTTGAAAAAAGATTACATGATATCTGTAAATATACAAAGACAAAATTTGTATTTGAACCATTTCAAGAAAATGTACACGATGCAATATTAAGAGAAAAAAATTATGAAGAAAATATTTATAAATTAAAGAATAATTTGGGGACAAATGTGGGAAAACTTGTTGATGAAATAATAAAAACCGGAGAAGAAGAGTAGCTTTTAAGTAATTAATAATTATTTAGCACTTTATGTGGAGTAACGATTTAGTTTGTTACTCTTTTTAGCGAATTATTAAGTAAGGCTTTATTTTTTAGCAAATTAATGTTATAGTCTTGTTAACAAGGAGATTATTACGTATAGATAAAAAATAATAGGAGTAAATAGTAAATGAAAATGTTTGAGGAAATTAAGTATTATAAAAAAGAATTTGTATATGAACAATATACGAGGATTTTAGAAGAATTTAAAGATTACGATAGAATTACTAAAACAAAAATGCTTGAGGAAATATATAAAGTATATGATAATCCCGATAATATTATTGATATATGTACAACTAGGGAATTAAAATTTTTAAAAATGGTATTAGATGGTAAATTACCGGAAGAATATTCAATGAAAAATATAATGAATCATAAAAAAGGTAAATATGACTGGGAAATAAGAATTTTAGAAGATAAATTTTTATTAGATTATGAAAGAAATATTCCTGAAGAAATAGTCACTAAAGTAAAACAAGCTTTAAAAAAAGTAAATTGGAAAGAAAAGAAGAAAATAGACGATTTAAATGAGCTGTTAGTTATTGTAAGATACAAGGTGAAGCGTTATTACATGTGGTATGTCAATTTGCTTCCGGAATAACAAAAATTGATCCCGAAATAATATGGAAACATATGCTAGATAATAAATTATTTAATTATTATGTATTTATAGGTAGTAGAAAGTTAGATGGTTATGAAGAAAGGTTGCCAATGGCTATTTATCAAGATTATTATGGAATAGTCGACGAATTAGAAGAACAAAGAAAAAAACAAGGCTTAGCTGGTGATAAGGAAGTTGATATTAGAGTATATAAAACTTTATTTTATAATGATTTTGATATAAATAATCCTAAAATTAAAAAGTGTTTAGATGAACTAGAAAAATTACCATTTTTTTGGGACGAGGCAATAGAATTAATTAAGGAATATGCAATGCTTAATGAAGATAGAGGACCTTTAAAAGAAACAATTCAAAGTGTTCCTTCCTTACAATATATAGATTTAAATAACTTTTTCAAGATTTTAGATGCTGCTATGGACGAAATGCCATCGGGAGCATTAAATGGATTTACACCAAATGAAGCTAAAGAAATATTAACTAAGAAAACTAACATGCAAATAAATAAAACTAAAAGATATGTAAAACAAGAGAATGCTTGTATATCTAGAAGTGATGCAAAATTATTTTATAAAATATATTTTGGTTTATTAGAATTTACTAATAAAAAGTATAACATAAATAAGTATGTAAAAATTTATGGTCAAAATGGGATTAATCCATATGAAATTCAAGATATTGTAGAAAAATATTGGGAGAATAAAGAGGAAATTACTAATGAATTTTGTGCCGTTAATCCATATAAATTTAGTAAAGAAGAGGTTAATGTCGCAAGAGAGTTTAAAAAGGGAATTAGAGATTCATTTATAATTGCGCGATATGAGTTAGAATATACTGCGATAATGGATGATGATAAGATATATATGGTAAAAGGATTAAATGATAATATTGATAATGTTATTCCATATACTGAACTTCCAGATATGGTTATGACTTCTATAATTCCTTTTAAAGGTAATTTAGTTTATGATGGTATGTTACTTGGAGCGAATATAAAATTTGGAAATAGTTTTGAAGAAATGGTAGAAAAAGAATATACTACCAAAATGAAGTATTATCATTTGTAGAGAGGTTATTATGAAGTGTAAATTAAGTTTAATTGTCGAGGGAATGGATAGAGCAAATCCCGAGGAAGAATATTTTTTAAATATGGAAAATGGTAAAGTGTTTGTACTTGATGATGGTGGATGCTTTTATATCGATGATAATCAAAAAGTGGATGATGATATATTATATACAGGAGATATTATAGCTTTACCGGGAAGATATGAAATAAATGAATATAAAATAATTAATGAGTTTATAAATACTGTTAAAGATGAAAAAATTCAAAATCAGTTATTGATAGTTATACATGGTAATGGAGCATTTAGGAGATTTAAAGATACTTGTATTAATTTTGGTATTATTAATGATTGGTATAAATTTAGAGATAATGCTTATTATGAATTAGCTAAAGAATGGTGTCTTTGGAATAATATCGAGTATATAGATGATGTAGTAATTAAGATATAATAAAGAAATCTAAGAGAATGATTAAAAGGATTCAGCATGTTACTGAGTCCTTTTCAAATTCTTTTATAGTATTATCAATGATGGATGTAGGAATTCTGGTGCTATTGTTTTCTTTTAAAGCATTACAAGCATTAATAGCTTCTTTATTGGTTATTATAGCTTTATCTTTCATTAATCTAATTATTTTTAAAGTTCTAATTATTTCTATGCCATTTGCTTCACTATATTCTTTTAGTCTTTTATCGCCTGTAGCTAGAATAGCATTATTATTTCTAGCGATTATAAAATTAATAATATCATATGGAGATAATCCGTGAGTTTCTTTGGATATTTTAAAAATTTCATCAATCTCTTCTGATGTAGCATTAATAGTTTTAAATTTCTTAATTATATTAACATTTCCAGTAGTAGAATTTATTTCATCTTGTTTAACCATATCACTTATATAAACATTATCTAGTGTAACAAATTTATCTAAAATATTAGCATTATTAAGATCTGTTATGATATTAGTATCGGTGATTATTATCTTCGTTGTTATATTCATTTATAGTTATTCCTAATAATTCACATGCTTTATTTAAAGATATGATGTTATCCACTTCTAATTTATGAACAAGACGTTTAAATTGATATGACTTTTCTGGTTCAATAGGATATGGTTCGTGTTTTTTATATCCTTTTGAGTTAAATGAAATAAGTATTTTTTTATATAAGTATTCGGAGATAATATTTAATTCTTTTAATCTATATATTATAGCAGCCATACTAATTTTATATTCGTTTTTAAAAGCTCTTAATTCATAAAAACTTATGTTATTTCTAGATATACCAAATTCTTTAATAACAGCTTCTTTTGGCATTAATAAATTACTAGCAAATTTATTGCATAATTTTTCTTCATCTAAATTTTTATCTTTTATATTAAGAACTAAATGTCCTAATTCATGGGCAATAGTAAATCTTTGCCTTTCACCAGCAATATTGTTTAGTAAAACTATTATTGGGACACCATTAACAATTTCACAAAGACCATCAAAATCTGAAAATTTCCCATTGGTATTATCAATTTCAATAATCAATATGCCGATATTTTCTAATATATTTATTAATTCGGGGATAGGTTGATTAATTGATAATTTATAATCTTTTCTAAACTCTTCGGCAGCAAGTTCGGCATCATTTTCATTATTACATGAATATTTTTTAATTTTATTATTACTAGTTTTAATTTCATTTAATTCAATTACTTCAAGATAATCAGCAACTTTATTTTGAATTATTTCTTTTAGTAATGCAAGGTTTTCACCTTGAAGTCGTTGTCTTTTTCTAAAAGCATTAAAATTCATTTCTGGTACATTATAAGATTTTAATAAATCTAGTACTTGAACATTATAAGCATTGGCAAATTCAATAAGTTTTTGTGAGTTTGGATGTATTTCTCCTTTTTCATATTTTGATACAGCAGGAGCTGACATATTTAATAAAGAACCAGCTTCTTTTAAAGATAAATTTTTAAGTAATCTAATTCTTTTTAGATTTTTACCTACTTCTTCCATATTTATCACCCTTTGGTTAATATTTTAACATTAAAAGGGAAAAATGTAAACCAAATATGTTGATTTGACTTTTAAATTTTATAATATTTATTTATCTTTATAAAGATGATATAATTGTGTTGTAGATTTTATAGAAGTTGGTGTAAAATGGGTAGTTATGAGAGTGAAGCAAAATTAGAAAATAAAATGATTGATCAACTTGTTAAACAGGGTTATGAACAAGTACAAATTGAAGACGTTAATTCATTAGAAAAAAATTTTAGAGAACAAGTAAATAAGCATAATAAAATAGAATTAAATGGGAAAGAATTATCTGACAAAGAATTTGAAAGATTGATGGTTAAAATATCTGGTAAAGGTATTTTCCAATCAGCTAAGGAATTAAGACAAAAACATGATATTCAAAGAGATGATGGCTCCATTGTTTATATAGAGTTATTCAATACTAAAGATTGGTGTAGAAATAATTTTCAAGTAACCCATCAAACGACGGTTGAAGGAAAATATACTAATCGATATGATGTTACAATTTTAATTAATGGTCTTCCTTTAGTTCAAATTGAATTAAAGCGAAGAGGAATAGATATGAAAGAAGCTTTTAATCAAATTAAAAGATACAAAAGACATTCATATTTAGGACTATATAAGTTTATTCAAATTTTTGTAATTAGTAATGGTGTAGAAACAAAATACTTCGCCAATGGAGATCAAGAACTTAATTATGGTTATACTTTTTATTGGACGGATGTTAATAACGATAGAATAACTAATTTGGAACAGTTTTGTTTATTCTTTTTAGATAGATGTCATATTGGTAAAATGATAGCTAGGTATATGATTATGAATGAAACTGAAAAAATGTTGTTAGTTATGCGTCCATATCAAGTTTATGCTGTTGAAAACATAGTATCTAGGGCATTAGATACTAATAACAATGGATATGTATGGCACACTACTGGTTCTGGGAAAACAATTACTTCGTTTAAAACTAGTCAAATTCTTGCGTTAGAACCATCTATTAATCAAGTTTTTTTCTTAGTTGACAGAAAAGATTTAGATAAACAAACATTAGATGAATTTAATAAGTTTGAACCTGGTTGTGTTGATATGACAAATCAAACAGATAAGTTAATTCAACAAATTAAGGATAGTACTAAGCCTTTAATTGTTACTACAATTCAAAAAATGGCTAATGCTTGTTCAAATCCTAAATATTCTACTATAATGGATAAATATAAGGACTTAAAAACTGTTTTTATTATTGATGAGTGTCATAGATCACAATTTGGAGAAATGCATAGGCAAATATCAAAAACATTTAGCAAAGCGCAATATTTTGGCTTTACAGGTACTCCTAGATTTAAGGAAAATCCATCACAAGATGGAAGAAGCACAGCAGATATTTTTGAAAAATGTTTACATACATATTTAATAAAAGATGCAATAAAAGATGAAAATGTTTTGGGGTTTTCAGTTGATTATGTAAAATTTGTAGAAGTAAAAAATATTCCTGAAGAAGATATTTTTATTGAAGGTATAGATACTGAAGAAGTATTTATGGCTAATGATAGAATATCAATGATTGCTCAAGATATTATAAAACATCATAATATTAAAACTAGAGATAGAAAATATAATGCTTTATTTACTGTTTCGTCAATACCTATGTTAATAAAATATTATGATACCTTTAAATCTCTAAAATCTGACTTAAAAATTGGAGCAATATTTACATATGGAGCTAATGAAGATTTAGATAAAAATCCAGAGCATTCTAGAGAAGCATTAGATAGAATAATTGATGATTATAACAAAATGTACAAAACAAATTTTTCTTCACATACTTTTGATTCTTATTTTAGGGATATTTGTAAAAAAATAAAAAATACTGAGATAGATATTGTTATAGTGGTTAATATGTTACTTACAGGATTTGATGCTAGAAGATTAAATACTTTATATGTCGATAAATCGCTGAAGTATCATGATCTTATCCAAGCATTTTCAAGGACTAATAGAGTTGAAACGGATACCAAACCTTTTGGTAATATTGTGTGTTATAGAACTACTAAAGCTAGTGTTGATGAAGCAGTAAAATTATTCTCTCAAACGGATAGTATAGATACTGTTATTATGGCTCCTTATGAAACATATTTAGAAAAGTTTCATAAAGCAGTGGAACGTTTGTTAACAATTACTCCTGTTGTAGAAAGTGTAGATTCATTAGAAAGCGAAGAAGATATAAAGGAATTCATTATTGCATTTAGAGAAGTCGCTAGATTATTGGTTAGTTTAAAAACTTTTAATCAGTTTGATTTAGATAACTCTGATTCTATGATAAATACTCAAATATTTGAGGATTACAAAAGTAAATATTATGAGTTATATAGAAAAATTTCCAATGATAAAGAAAAAAGTTCTATTTTGAATGATGTAACGTTTTCATTAGAGCTAATACAAACAGATAAAATAAATGTATCATATATTTTGAATTTAATTAGAAATATTGATTTAAGTGATGAAAAGCAAAAACAAAAAGATATTGCTGATATTGAAAGTAAATTAACTAATATAACTGATGATGAGTTATTCTTGAAAGCTGATTTGATAAAGAGTTTCTTAAATTCAATACTTCCAGTTTTAAAAGAAGAAGATTCGATTGATGAAGCATTAGTTAACCATATGAATCGTGAAAGACAAAAAGAAATAGAAGAATTTGCAAAAACAAATGAAATAGATTTAGAAGCATTACAAACTATTATAAATGAATTTGAGTATAGTGGTATATTTCCTGATGAATTAATTGGTAGTTCAATCAAAGCTCCATTCTTAAAGAAAATAGCCTTGATTGATAATGTTAAAATGTTTATTAAAAATTTATTAAGAAAATATTTATAAATGATAAGATAAGAAAAGGAGAGATAAAGAATGTCAAGAGAAGAAAAACAACAATCACAACAAGCTGAATTGCAAAAACAATTATGGAGTATTGCTAATGATTTAAGAGGCAATATGGATGCAAACGATTTTAAAAATTATATTTTAGGATTGATTTTTTATCGTTATTTGTCTGAAAATTTAGTAAGTTATGCTGAGAAAAATTTATTAAAAGAGGATCATTTAACGTATTTTGAAGCTTGGAATAAAGAGGAATACAGAGAAGAGTTAAAGAAATATTTAATAAATGATTCTAATATAGGTTATTATATCGATGCTGATTATTTATGGAGTACCTTAATTGATAAAATTAAAACAGGTAGATTTGATATTTCAATGTTAGCAAAAGCGGTTAATATAATTTCTGAATCAACTTTAGGAAATGAATCTGAAGATGATTTTGAAAATCTGTTTGAAGATATGGATTTAAACAATTCAAAGCTTGGCAGAGGAGAAGCTGAAAGAAGTAAATTGATTTCTACTATTATGTTAAAAATAAATGATATTGATTTTCATTATGAAGATGCTGAAATTGATATTCTAGGGGATGCTTATGAATATTTAATCTCTAAGTTTGCAGCATCAGCTGGAAAGAAAGCAGGAGAATTTTATACCCCTCAACAAGTATCGAGAATACTTGCTAAATTGGTTACTATTAATAAGAGTAAATTACAAAATGTTTATGACCCTACTTGTGGATCAGGGTCTCTGTTATTGCGAGTAGGTAAAGAAACTAAAGTAACTTCTTTTTATGGGCAAGAATTTAATTCAACAACATATAACTTAGCTAGGATGAATATGTTACTACATGGTGTATCTTTTAAACATTTTGATATTAAAAATGACGATACTCTTGAAAGACCTAGACATATTGATATGAAGTTTGATGCTGTTGTGGCAAATCCTCCATACTCGGCAAAATGGAGTGCGGATCCTAAATTTAGTGAGGATGAGAGATTTAGTGCCTATGGTAAGTTAGCACCTAAATCAAAAGCAGATTTTGCATTTATTCAACATATGATATATCAATTATCTGATAATGGTACTATGGCTGTTGTATTACCACATGGAGTATTATTTAGAGGTGCCAGTGAAGGAATTATAAGAAAGTATTTAATTAAAAATAAAAATTATTTGGATGCTGTAATTGGATTACCGGCAAATATATTTTATGGTACAAGTATTCCAACCTGTATTTTAGTATTTAAAAAATGTAGAGAACATGAAGATAATATTTTGTTTATTGATGCTTCTAAAGATTTTGAAGCAGGAAAAAATCAAAATCTCCTTAGAGATGAAGATGTTGATAAAATTGTTAAAACATATATTGATAGAATTGAAGTAGAAAAATATTGCCATATCGCTCCTATGGGTGAAATAGAAGAAAATGAATATAATCTAAATATTCCTAGATACGTGGATACATTTGAAGAGGAAGAAGAAATAGATATAAAACAAGTACAAAAGGATTTAAAAGATATAGATAAAGAGATTGCTGAGGTAGATAAAGAACTCAATAAATACTTAAAAGAATTAGGATTAGAAGAAGTGTAATAAAAAGGGCTTATACAAACATATTTTGCATAAGTCCTTTTTTTAGTGCATTTAACATAGTCAAATATTTTTCTTCTAATAATGTTTTTTCATTAAATAGTTTTATAAAATTACCGACTTTAAGTTGTTCCAATTTTGTTGGAAGATCTATTGTTATTTCGTAAAAAAGATCGAGGTTTAAATTTCTTCTTACAATACTAGCACCTTGTTCTGAAGAAATTAAATATTGATATAGTGCTCTAGGTGTTTTTATCCAGTAATTAAAATAATTGATGTCTACTTTTTTTGCATTAATATCATATATCTTATATGATGGAGAAACAATCCCTATATTATACTTTGTATTTAAATTTATATTCCCCATCCATAAATTTTGAGGGCTTAAAACCAATTGGTCTTTTTTTAGTATTTTATAGCCAATATTATTTTCACTTGCTTGTTGCTTATTAAAATATTCTTTTTGTAAAAATAATCCTTTTGCTGTTGACGAAATAACATCATATTGATTATTAACATTTGTTTTTTCATTAGTCTCAGTTAGTAATTCTTTTAACGGTATTTTAGTAACTTTTAATTGTTTGATAATTAACTCAATAAGTCCTTTTTTATATAACTTAAGGGCTTCTATTTTCTTAGATTGAAGTTCTATTTTTTTATCTAATAAATCCATAAAATTAGC
>CANQHM010000027.1 GCA_947623845.1 uncultured Bacilli bacterium
TCTTTACTAAAAAATATAAATCATTTATAATAAAAATAGGTGAGGAATATGAAGAAAAAAATTATTATTCCCGTTCTCCATCTAAGTTATGGGGGGATAGAAAAAGCTGTAACAAGCTTAGCTAATGAGTTAGTAAGAAATAACCAAGTAGAAATAATTTCTTTATATAAAATACATGAATATCCACCTTTTAATATAAATCCGAAAGTAAAAATAACCTATATATTAAAAGATAATATTGCTAGAAGAGTAGAAGATTATAAAATATTATTTTTTCATATTCATTGGATAAGATTATTTAAACTCTTGTATCATGATTATTTTAAAAATTTAAAATTTATTAGTTTCTTTAAAGATGCTTTTAAAAGTTTATATATATTATTATTTAAAAATAGATTAATGGCAAAATATATTAAAAAAACTAAAGGGGATGTGTATATATCGACACGTCCTATTCATAATAAAGTTATTGGAAAATATGCCATGAAAGGATCTTTAACTATTGCTTGGGAACATAATCATCACCATAATATAAAAAGTGTGGCGAAAGAAGTTACAAAATCCGTTAAATACTGTGATTACTTAGTAACGGTTAGTGATGATTTACAAAAGTTTTATCAAAAGGAGTGTGAATTAAAAGGGTATAAAACCAAAGTAGTCCATATTCCTAATTTCTTAGATAAGATTCCTAATAAAAAATCTTCTTTAGATAAGTTAAATATTATTAATGTTGGAAGATTATCGAAAGAAAAAGGTCAAATGGATTTAATTAATGTGTTTGATATTATCCATCGTAAAAATAGTGAGATAGCCTTATATCTAGTAGGTGATGGACATGATTATGATATGCTTGAAAAAGAAATAATTAATAAGAATTTAGCAAATTATGTAACCATGACTGGTTTTAGAAATGGAAGTAATTTAGAAAAGTTATATTTAGATAGTTCGTTATTTATTATGACATCTCTTACGGAATCCTTTGGATTAGTTTTAATCGAAGCGATGAGTTATGGTATTCCGTGTCTTGCTTTTGATAGTGCGGAAGGAGCAAGAGAGATTATTGCCAATAACTATAATGGGTATTTAATAAAGAATCGTAATGAACATGAAATGGCAGATAAAATTTTAGAAATATTAGAAAATAAAAAAGAATTAAAAAGACTTTCTAATAATGCGATTAAAACGGCTTTAAAATATACTAAAGAAAGTGTGATGGAAAAATGGCTAAATCTAATCGACCAAAAATAATGTATGTGGCAGGAGCGGGTGGACATTTAACCGAAATTTTAAAATTAAGTCCGATGTTTAAAAAATACTCTTATACTTTAGTAACCGAAAAGTGTGATATGACTAAATACTTAGAGAAGAAATTTCCTAATAAAGTTTATTACTTAGTAAGAAATAGTAGTTTTAGACATCCGTTAAGATTATTAGTTACATGTTTTAAAAGTTTGTTTTTATATTTTAAATTAAGACCTAAATTTATTATTACGACGGGACCTAATATTGCGGGGCCGATGTGCTGTATTGGTAAATTATTTGGAAGTAAGATTATCTATATTGAGTCTTTTGCGAATATTAATACCAAAAGTAAAACAGGAAATTTAGTGTATAAGTTTGCGGATTTATTTTTAGTCCAATGGGAAAGTATGCTAAAACTTTACCCTAAAGCTGTATATAAAGGGATGATATTTTAATGATTTTAGTAACATTAGGAACACAAGATAAGTTATTTAAAAGGTTGATAATTAAAGTCGAAGATTTAGTAAAAAGAGGAATAATTAAAGAAGAAGTATTAGTGCAAGCAGGAGATACTGATTATGAAAGTCCTTATCTTAAATTTTGTAAATATTTAGATGAAGACCGATATGACGAATATATTGAAAAAGCGAGTTTCATAATTACCCATGGGGGCGTAGGAACAATAACTAAAGCTTTAGAAAGAAATAAAAAAGTCATCGCTGTTGCGCGTCTTAAAAGATATAAAGAACATGTAAATGATCATCAACTACAAATTATTAAATCATTTAAAGAAAAAGGTTACTTACTAGATGGAACATATCATTTAGAAGAATGTGTAAAAGAAATACCTAAATTTAAACCCGCGAAATATGAAAGTAATACGACTAATTTTATAAATTTTTTAGAAGATTATATCGACAGGAGTTAGGTTATGAAGAAGTATTTACAAGAACATAAAGATTTTATATTAATTGTTAGTTATTCGCTAGTAATATCTTTTTTAGTATTATTTTTTACGAGTAAGAATTCCCCTTGGTATCCGTTTAATGATTGGGTAGATGAAAATGCTTTCTTTACTATGGGGAAGAGTATGATGAATGGTGTAATACCATATAAAGATATTTTTGAACAAAAAGGGCCTTTCTTATATTTAATATTTGGAATTGGGTATTTAATAAGTCATAAAACTTTTTTAGGAGTATTCATCTTAGAAGTAATAACATGCAGTATTTCATTATACTTTTTATATAAGATTGCAAATATCTTTAAATTAAAGAAAAGTGCTTATTTAATATTACCATTATATGCCACATTTATTGCTACTAGCGGGGCGTTTGTCCATGGGGGTAGTGCCGAAGAGTTTAGTATGCCATTCTTTTTCATAACGCTCTATTATTTCTTTAAACATTTTAAAGTAAAAGAGTTAACGAAAAAAGAAATGGTGATTAATGGAATTGTTGCGGGTTTAATCCTCCTTATCAAATATACGTTATTAGGATTTTATATTGGCTTTACTTTCATTATCTTTATTGATTATCTTCTTAAAAAAGATTATAAGAAAAGTATTACTTATCCTTTATATTTGTTACTAGGAATGTTTATTCCATTTGGTATATTCTTAATCTATTTCTTAATTGCGGGTGGATTAGGAGATTTCTTTAAAGTATATTTCTTAACTAATATGACTTCTTATGGCGAAGTAAAAGTATCAATTATAGGAAAAGTTATAAAGATTTTAAAATATGTAGTAAAGTATTATCCTATTTATATTACGATTGGAGTATTTATTGTTATTGCTTATCTACTATATAAATTTCCAATGCATTTAAAAGAAAAAATATATTTACTTATTATTGGTTTCTTAACCTTATTCTTTGTTTATTACGGTTTAATATTTTACCCATACTATTTCTTATTTGTTTTATTCTTTGTAAGTATTATATTTATTATGTTCTTTAGTTTAGGTGAGAAGTATTTAAAAAATAAAATAGTTAATAATTTTTTATTAGGAGTTGTATTAGTACTTAGTGTTTTAAATGCTTATTTTAGAGCTAATTATAAAGATTTTCATAAAGTATCGAAAGATGATTTATTTCAATATACTTTCTTAGAAGAAATTAATAAAGAAGAAAATCCTACTTTAGTTAATATTGGCTTCTTAGATGCAGGTTTATATACGACATCGGGGATAGTACCTAATACTTACTTCTTTGAAAGACAAAATTTATATAAAAAATTAACGGCTAATGAAGATGCTTTTAGAGATTATATCAAGAATAAAGATACCACATTTGTATTATACTATGCTAAAAAAGATATCGAACAAGCTAAGAAAGATTATCCCGAATTATTTACTAATTATTTTTTAGTAAAAGAAAAAGTTCAACGGTTTGAAAAAAAGAAGTTTTACGCTTATTTATTTAAGAAAAATGCATAAAAAAAGTCACGAAGTCACATTACTAAGGTGAAAGGTGGCTTTTTTAAATGGCAAGATATAAAGTAGATATTACCAATCTTAATACTAATGATATTAAAGTTTTATCGAATAATGAAACAATTAATTTATTTAGAAGAAAAGAAAAAGGCGAAGATGTTAAAGAGGAGATTGTTAATGGTAATTTAAAATTAGTTTTAAGTATGTTAAAAAGATTTCCGAAAGATAAGCATAATTTAGATGATTTATTTCAAATCGGGTGTATCGGCCTTATTAAAGCAGTAGATAATTTTGACTTAAGTTATAATTGTGCTTTTTCTACTTATGCCGTACCTTTGATTTTGGGTGAAATCAAAAGATATATAAGAGATAATACCAGTTTAAGAATTAGTAGAAGTATTAAAGATTTATCATATCAAATACTATCTTTTAAAGAAAGTTATTATAATGAATATGGAAAAGAAGCAGCTCCTAGTATTATTGCTAAATATTTTAATATTAGTGAATATGAACTTAATGAAGCCTTAGATAGTTTAAAAACTCCAATGTCGATATTTGAGCCTATCTATAATGATGGGGGAGATACCATTTATTTAGAAGATCAAATTGCCGATAAAAAAGAAAAGAATATGGATAAAGATATGTTAATATCTTTAAGAAAAGCTTTAATGAAAATTAAAGAAAGAGAAAGAAATATTTTGTTAGAGAGATTTATTATTGGTAAGACCCAAATGGAGATAGCAGAAAGTCTTAATATCAGTCAAGCTCAAGTTTCGAGATTAGAAAAAAATGCTATCAATAATGTTCGTAAATTAATTAAATAAAAAATCTCGATTTTAATCGAGAATTTTTTAACCTAAACTATTTACGTAAGAAACAGCTTTATCAACGAATTGATTAACTTTCTTCATAACAAAGTTTTCTTTAGCAGGTTTATTATTTAGAACTGCGACAATAAAGGCAAATTTAACAAATGTGAATAAGAATTGCATTACTGCGTCAGCAATATCTAAAATGTATTTAAGTGGATTAACTAAATAGCTGTTAAAACTTGCTACATTAACTTGACGTCCATAACCAAGATAAGAATTGATAATAGCAATAAATTTGTCGATACCAGTAAATATAACATTGATACCATTAACAATAAGGTTCCAAGCCATAATTACTAAAGCAAGACCAGCAAAGAATGCCACAACTTTAACAATTAAGTTTTTAATGTTATCATCAACTTCACAGAAGATTAAGACTAAAGCTGTAACTATTAATAATGTTTCCCAACCAGCAAATAAACTAGTTAATAAAACAATACCAATTAATCCTGGGTTTAATTTAACTTTACTCATTTATAGTACTCCTTCCTAAAA
Organism: uncultured Bacilli bacterium; assembly: GCA_947623845.1. The sequence goes on from CANQHM010000027.1 coordinate 5,044, forward strand.
TAATTATATTATTATTAAGTTTAAATTTCAACCAAAAAAGGTTCAAATTTTTGAACCTTATTTCTTGTCAGCAATCTTAACTAATTGACGATAAATTAATAAAATTAATAAACTAGATTCTAACATAACTCTTGCTATTAAGTTTCCTAATAATAAGAATAGTAAGAAACCTAAGAAATTAACTGCTATTAATTCAAATGAGAATAAAGTTATAAAGATAGCTACGAATAAATATACCATTTTTAGAATTGCTTCTAAAGTTATCGTCTTAAAAGTTAGGAAATTATATAACCAACCTAAGAAACCAGTATATTTACCATCATTGTTCTTATTTAAGAATGTAAAATATAGAACAATGGCACCACATATAGCTAAAATTAAACTTACAATAGGCCATACACTAGCAAATGATGTACCGCCTGATGAAGCTGCATAACCATAACCGTCGTATCCCATTACACATAAACTCCTTTCATACTATAAGTATATCTAATTTACTAAAATTTGTAAACTAATAATATAATTTTTTAGGTGATATTTTTATGCGTTTGTCAGATTTACAACAAAAAGATATTGTTAGTTTAAATGATGGTAGAAGACTAGGTAAAATTATTGATGCAGAGATTAATGAACAAGGCCATATTATTAGATTAATTGTGGAAGAAAAGGCCCATTTACGGAGTTTTTTTAATAATAGTGGGGAAGTATCAATATATTTTACAGATATAAAAAAGATCGGTAGTGATGTTATTTTAGTAGATTTATGATATAATACTTTTTAAAGAAAGGGATTAATTATGAATAAAAAGATCTTTATTATTTCGATTATTTTATTAGTAATAGATGTTTTATCGAAAACTTTAATAGATATTTATATACCTCTTAATAAAAGTATTAAAATTATTAAAAATTTCTTTTATATCAATCCTTTACATAACGAAGGGGCAGCTTGGGGAATATTTAGTTCTTATCTCATCTTAATTATCATTACGACCATTATTGCTTTATTAGTAATTTATCGGTATATGTTTGCTTTTAAAAAGAATAAAAGAAATATGCTAGCGTTTGGTTTATTACTAGGAGGAATAGTAGGTAATTTATTAGATAGAATATTATATGGCTATGTAAGAGATTTTCTTTCTTTTAATATATTTGGTTATAGTTTTCCGGTATTTAATATTGCTGATATCGGAATTACAATAGGGATTATTCTTTTAATATATGCCATTATTAGAGGAGAAGATAGAAGTGGAAATAAAAGTAGTAAATAATTTTAATATAAGAATAGATAAGTATTTAACTAGTTATTTAGATATAAGTAGAGAAAGTATTACTAAATTAATTAAAGAGGGTAAAGTTTTAGTTAATGATAAAGTTATTAAACCTAGTTATTTAGTAATGGAAAATGACGTTATAAAGGTTTTAGATTTTAAGAAAGAAGAAAGTACGGAATTAAAACCTTTAGATTTAAAGTTAAATATTGTTTATGAAGATGATTATTTAATGGTTATTGATAAACCGAGTGGGTTAGTAGTTCATCCAGGTGCTGGGAATAAAGATAATACGCTTGTAAATGCTTTAATTAATTATACCAAGAATTTATCAAAAAAAAGTGAATTTCGGCCAGGGATTGTCCATCGTATTGATAAAGATACGAGTGGCTTATTACTAATTGCTAAAACAGATAAAGTTCATGAAATACTTAGTGAAAGATTTAAAAATAAAGAGATTAAAAGAGAGTATTTAGCACTACTTTGTGGGGTATTTCCGCATGATACCGCGTTAATAGATGCGCCGATCGGAAGAGACCCTCTTAATCGCAAGAAATTTTGTGTAACTGCAAAGAATTCTAAAAGGGCGGTAAGCCATCTTACAGTGGTAAAAAGATATGAAGATTATACTTTAGCGAAATTTGTCTTAGAAACGGGAAGAACCCATCAAATTAGAGTACATGCCGCTTATATCGGGTATCCAATATTTAATGATCCGGTATATAATAAAGAAAAGATAGCAGGTATTGGCCAATTCTTACATTCTCATAAAATGAGTTTTCTTCATCCCATAACAAAAGAAAAACTAGAATTTGAAAGTCCTTTACCACCTTATTTTAAAGACTTTTTAACTACTTTAGAAAAGGATAAATAAGAAAAATAAAGTTAGTTATTAAATAAGGTAATAAATAAAAAAAGAAAGACTTATTAAAGAATAATAACTCCTTTAAATAAAATAAAGTATTACTAATTAAAAACATATTTAAAAAAAGCGTAAATAACAAATCATGATAATAGAAATAAAAAATAAAAATAGCGATAATTAATATAATATTGCTTATAATAAAAAAGAGAATATCAAAAGTAAAATCTTTATTCTTAAGAAGTTTAAAAAGAGGTAAATGAAATAAAATAATACACGTAAAATAAAAAAGAAGTAAACATGATAACATAAAATCACCTTTACTAATTTTATGATTTATAATAAAATATATGATGGAGGGAAAAGATGAGTGCAGTAGTAATGGACAAAAAAGAAGAAATAATTATGAAACTTGTACATTATTTTATAACTGAATGTAATTATACACCCATGATAGTAAATGGCGTGCAAAATGAAATTTGGTTAGAAAATAGTGAAGGCCCTTATAAAATCGTAAGAATTAATTCTAATTATATACATAATATAGAACAATATAAATTTGATATATTTAAAACAACTAATGTAATGAAACAGATAAAGAGAAAGACTTTTTCTTTTAAAATGAATTCTTTAAGTATTTTTTTAGATATTAATGATGATATTAAGTTAGTTAATTCGAAGAAGATATCTTCTGTTAGTATTAAAAATGAAAAAGAAATAGTTAAAAGTAAAGTATTATTAGATAGTTTCCCCGATATTAAAGACAAGATTTTAAAAGTAAAAGGAGATTTAAATTTACTTCTTAATGTTACCCAAGATATTAATAAAAAGAATGCTAGAGATAATAAAATTTACGAAGAAACATTTAAACCTAAGAAGATTATTATTACGAAGATTATTATGGCGATATGTATTTTGTTATATATCTTAAGTGTTGTTATTGTCTATAATAATGGGGCGAGTGTGTTATTAAATATTGGAAATAATAATTATGTAGATATTCAAAAAGGAGAAGTATATCGGTTAATATTATCGGTCTTCTTACATGTTAATATTTTTCACTTACTATGTAATATGTATGCGTTATATATTATTGGAACGCAGTTAGAAACGTTTATTGGGAAATTTAAATATTTATTAGTATTTTTGATAAGTGCGATAGTAGGGAACCTGTTATCGTGTGTCGTATCTAATAATGCAAGTGTAGGTGCTAGTGGAGCGATATTTGGTTTATTAGGAGCGATTCTCTATTTTGGATATCACTATCGTTTATACTTAGGTAGTGTCATTAGAACGCAAATAATTCCCGTTATAATCATTAACTTATTATTAGGATTTATGTGGCCTGGTATTGATAATGCCGCCCATATTGGAGGATTAGTAGGAGGTTATCTATCAATGATGGCCTTAGGTATTAAAGATAAAACCGAAACTAGTGAAAAAGTTAATGGATGGATTGTTTTAACCATTTTAATAGGATTTTTAACTTACCTATTAATTATAAAATAAAAGAATAAAAGTGTGGTGGAAAATATGATTTATTTAGATTATAGTGCAACAACGCCGATTAATTTAGACGTTTTAGATTCTTATGACAAAGTAAGTAGAGAATATATTGGAAATGCTAATTCTTTACATGGATTAGGTGCTTCTTCTCGTAATTTACTTAATAGTGCGAGAGAACAAATTAGTGATCTTTTACATATTAAAGAAAGTGAATTAACGTTTACTAGTGGAGCGACGATGTCAAATAATATCGCTTTAAAAGGAATATGTGAAGCTTATCAAAATAGAGGGAAAAGTATCTTAGTATCAAAGTTAGAACATCCAAGTATTTATGCAATATGTGATTACTTAAAGACGAAAGGATTTAAAATTGATTATGTCAATAATACGAAAGAGGGCTTAATCGATTTTGAAGATTTAAAAAAGAAAGTTACCAAAGATACGATATTAGTAAGTATTTGTGCGGTGAATAGTGAATTAGGAGTAAGACAACCTTTAAAAACTTTAAGACAAATTATTAAAAAGGAAAACCCTAATACGTTCTTTCATAGTGATTTAACTCAAGCAATTGGTAAAGTATCTGTAAATGTTTTAGATACTGATTTAGCATCTTTTTCCGGACATAAAATATATGGGCCGAAAGGAATTGGGGTATTATATGTTAAAAGTGGAATTAATATAACCTCAATAATTCATGGTAGTGGTAAGAGTAATCCTCTAAATTTAGGAACACCACCTTTACCACTAATCGTTTCTTTAGCTAAAGCTTTAAGAATTTCGCTTACCGATATTGATAGAAGAGAAAACTTTGTTAAAACATTAAATGAAAGAATTGTAAGTGAACTTAAGAATTATAAAAATATTAAAATTAATAAAACTAGTTATAGTATTCCCCATATATTAAATATAAGTTTAATGAATATTAAACCCGAAACTTTTATTCATGCTTTAGAAGAAGATGAAATATATGTAAGTACGAATACGGCTTGTGCATCAGGTGAAGAAAGTAGTAGTGTTATGGCAGTGTTTAATGATAAGAAACGGGCGAGTACGACCATAAGAATAAGTTTATCTTATTTAACTACGAATGAGGAAGTAAATACTTTCTTAAAAAGCTTTGCTAAAAATTATGAAAAATTAAGTAATTTAAATAATTAATCTAATTTTTTAAAAAATTCTTCCATAGGAACATTTAGTTTCTTGGAAATAATATATAAAAATTCTAAACTAAAAGTTTGGTAACTATTATTTTCGATATTAGAAATAGTACCTTCATTATATTGGATTAGATCAGCTAACTGTACTTGAGTTAGCTTTTTTTCTTTTCTAATTCTTCTAATATTCTTACCAACTATTACATAAATATATTTGTTGTCATTTTTATTTATTTCCATAACTTATCACTAATTAGATTATCTAATAACATTTGCGAAGATAACTGCATTTAGTAAATGTACTTTTTTTATTAATAATTATGGTAAGCTTACTTTATAAGGTAGGAATGTAATATGAAATTATTTGATAAACAATCTTTAACATTATTAGTAAGTGTGGTAACTATAAATGTCTTGTGTATTATCGCTGTATCATACGCTTATTTTACTACCCAAATAAAGGGCAATGATGCCGCAGGTCCAATTACTGTTGTAATGGGTAGTATGAAAATAAAGTATGAAGATAGTGATTTAGTTATACTAGATAATGCTATACCAGGAGATTATTTAATTAATAAATTTAAAATAACTAATACTGGAACATTAGATGCAAATTACAATCTAAAAATAGATGTTATAGAAAACAACTTTAGAGATAAAGGAGATTTAGAATATACATTAAGAAGAAATGGAGAACCAGTAGTAGAAAATGAAACATTACCATATACTGATGGTTATATCTTAGTTAATCAAACTATTACTACTGGTGGTGTAGATAATTATGAATTAGAAGTTAAATTTAAAGTAGATGAAACTGATAAAAATCAAAATGATAATAAAAACAGAAGATTAGATTTTAAAATCGTAGTAGATTCTAATGAAGATGCAGAAGAATATGTTTATAAACCATTATACAAAGATAATAGTGGAGCAAATATACCAGAGTTATATCAGGGTATGATTCCTATAAAATATGAAGATATCAACGAAGATGGAACTAAAGAAATCGTTATAGCAGATGTAAATAGTGATTGGTATGATTACGATGCACATGAATGGGCGAATGCTGTATTAATTGATCATACCAATAAAGATATAGTAAATAAATTCTACAATGAAGATGGAACACTAAAATATGGAGATATAGTAACAACGGATGACATACTTCAAATGTATGTATGGATACCTAGATATAAATATGAGCTATTTAATGCTAATAATCAATCAGTTCCAGAACAAATGATAAATATAGAATTTGAAACAGGAGAAGATAATACCGGAACAGTATCTTGCACATATACTGATATGAAAAATGGAACAGTACAAGAAAAATGTACTAATGCTTCAAATGGAGAGTGGTACACTCATCCTGCATTCACATTTGGAGATACAGAACTTGTAGGAATATGGATAGGAAAATTTGAACCAAGTGATCCAGATGATGCAAATGGTAGAGCAGATAATGTTATAAATGAAGTAACCATACTACCTGATAAAACAAGTATAGTAAATAAAAAAATCGAAACTTTCTATAATGCTGTAAGAAATATAGAAAAAGAAAATAATAAATATAATTTAAATATTAGAGAAGTAGATACACACCCTATAAAAAATATTGAATGGGGAGCAGTAGCATATTTAACAAACTCAAAATATGGAAGATTCAATAGTGATGGGAATACGATAGAGAGTGGTGCTGAAGTATGGATTAATAATTCGGCACAAGGTAATGGAACTGATGAAATTACAGGGTATGGTGGAACATATACAGGATGTGTAGGAACCGATGTAAATGATACAGTTAAATGGAATACAGAAGCAAATGCACCGGCAAAATGTGAGGTAGAGTACAGATGGAATACTGGGGGAGTAAAAGCGAGTACAACTGGAAATATGTATGGAATATATGATATGTCTGGTGGTGTTTATGAATATACGATGGGTGTAATTAAAACACAAGATGGGACCGATATATATTACGAATATAGTGGATTTAACGAAGAAACAATGCCAGATTCTAAATACTATGATTTATATAGTTTTAGCGTTAGCCATACAGACCACGGACGTGGACATTTGGGTGATGCTACTAGAGAAGTTTTAAAAAAATATGCGAGTGGTACTGGAGCATGGTATAATGATTTAGCGGATTATCCTAGTGCTGAAAGTTGGGTTGCACCATGGTTCCTACGTGGAGGTAGATATCACGCTGGTATTATGTCTGGAATCTTTTCGATTGGTCGTGGCGCTGGATTTAGTTCTGGACAGTCGTTTCGTTCAGTCTTAACTGCTCAAGATGGAGTAGATTAAGTTCATAAAAATAAATAAATTCTCAAAATAATATTTGAGAATTTTATTTTACAAAAAATAAAAATTTAATCTTTACAAGTTAGCTTTAAGTGTAATATAATATACTTAAGAGATACATTTGATAGTTAGGTGGTTCAGCCTTGGTCCATTTTTATATGAAGTTTTTTTATAAAATGAATATAACTATATGGAGAGGTGGTGGTCCTATGAAAGGGAATTTTTGTGGATTATTTAATAATCTTAATAGTACTTTTAATAGTATTGTCAAAAATTTACAACACGAAGGACTAAAAAAAGAAACGCCTACTCATGCAGTGAATAGGTGTTTCTTGAAAGAAAATTTCGGACCAAGAAACATCTAACTAGCACAATTAAATGTATCTCTTTTTTTGGTTCCTACATATATTATATACACAAATTTACAGAAAATGCAACTAAAAGTTTAATTGTTTATGTCTTCTTACTTTTAATTATTAAAGATAATAAATATATAAAAGTTAAGACTAGAAGAATTAGATAAGTATGATTATATAAGAATAAAACTATAGGGTATGTATTACTTACATATACTGCTAAGAAAGTTATTCCAATTAAGAATAGGGGTGTTAAAAACTTAGATACTTTTTTATTAGCAATAATTTTATCATTAAAGATATAACCACAAACACTACCGAGGATAAAGATATCAATAATCCAAGAAGTAGAGAAGATATTTTCTAAGTGTTCAAGAAAGTTAATTAGGTTTAATTTCTTTAAGATCATGTATTCGGGGAAGCGATAGATACTAGCTAAAGGAAATCCAAATACGCCGATAATAGGAATAATTAAAAGAAGAATAGAAATACTACCTAAGATATAACCAGTAGAGTATTCTTTAAAGGATAGTTTTTGTTTGGGCATATTTAAAAGTAGAACTTGGGGAACAGCGGTATAGGATGCCATTACTAAGGTGGATTTTAAGAAACTAGGAATATTAGAATTAAATAAGGGGAAGAAATTATCCGTACTAATCATGGGAAAGAAACTTAAAGTTTTAATTAGAATTAATGATACGGCATAGGGAAGTAATAATTCAACCACCCGTGCAAAAGTATTTAAGCCTTTAGTAGTAGCAATATAAATAACTAAAGTAATAAAACTTGCAATAAGAAAAGGGGGAGTTTTAATTAGATAGAAAGAACTTATTAGGGTAGTTAAACAGAAAATACCATTATTTAAAAGAACGACAATTAAGAGAAAAAGAATAATTTTATTGAGAAGATTAAGATTTTGGGTATCTTTTTTAAGATATATTTGGTAATAAATAGCAATAAAGATAAAACCTAGAATAATTCCTAGAATACTAGTTATTAGAGTATCGGTATTAGAGGTACTTAACATAAGAGAAATACCGGTTCCTAAGAATAATCCTCTAGTTAAGAAAAAACTTAAAAATTTATATTGACGTTTGGTAATCATTTTATCACCTCATATACTAAGCCATTGCGATTAACATTAATATTTACTTTGACAATAATATCTTTAGTAAAAGCATTCCCCTCAACATATTTTTTAGGTTCTTTATTATAGATTAAGTTACCTAAAGATAGAAAATCACTATTGTAATACTTGGATTTTTGGACTAAAGATAAGATATCTTCTTTTAATAATTTACTATATTTATCACTTAAAGATAGGTAGGTATCTTCTTTTTTTAAATCATAATTTTCATCAATCGTTTTAATCGCCCCATCCGCTGTAAACGTGATAGTTATTTTATTATCTTCATATGAATAATCTACTTTGTTATTGTATAAAGCGATGGTGTTATCTTTATCTTCATAGTAAATATCATAAACGGTGTCTTTAAGAAGAAAATAAGTTTTGGTTTCATCCTCGTTTAAGGATCCCGTGTAAGTAAAATCGTGGAATAATTTAATATTGGATAGGGCAATAGAGTTATCGGCGATTTTAACAGAAGGTATCGCAATATCACTACCTTTTTTTAAAATTTTATTAATCATTAAATCAAAAGAATCACTAGTATTTACAGGGGAAAGTTTGGGGTTTTTCGAGATTAAATCTAAAATAGCATTAGATAAAACGGGTTCATTATCAATATTTAAAGATAAAATGTCATCAATGTCGGCATTATCTACCATTACCATGTATAAAGATTTATTAATTTTATTAAGTCGTAATAAGTAATCGGCAATATCTTCAATCCCATGGGTAGCTAAGTTTTCGGTAATTAGAAGTAATTTTAATTGATAAAAGTAAGCATCTTTGGGTGTGGCTTTAATCGCATCTTCGAAAGCTTTAACAAAACTTTTATCTTTTGCAGTGACTAAGGTCGTTTTACGAGCCATTTCGACATTGGTATTTTCTTGTTTTTTATCATTTAAAACTTCGAATGTTACCACATATTCATCATCTTGATAATCAATCCCAATACATTCAATGATCGCAAGACTGTTTAATTCTTTAAAATCATAACAAGCTGTTAAACTAAATAATAAGAAGAGTAAAATTATTATCTTTTTCATAAGTCTTCTCCTTGTTTATGCATATTTTTACGAGCTAGTAAGGTACTCCTTAATTTATCTTTTTTCTTGGGAGTTTTATAAACGGTTTTTAAAAAGTAGTTTTTATCAAAAGGAGCAAGGGGATAAGTATAGGGTTCGTTTAATGGCACTAAACTTGCAAGATGTAAGAATAGAATAATCACCATAATGGTAATACCATATAAACCAAAGAATGAAGCGACGATTAAGAAGATAAAACGGAAGATTCTGGTGGAATTAACCATTTCCATTTCATTAAATATTAAACCAGTGATAAAGGTGATGGCAATAACAATAATCATAATGGGACTTACAATCCCGGCACTCACCGCTGCATCGCCTAAGATTAAGGCGCCTAAAATGGAGATGGAACTACCATAATTAGAGGGAAAACGTAAGTCACTTTCTCGTAAGATTTCACATAATATTAACATAATTATGGCTTCAATGGGAGCGGGGAAAGGAACGCCATCGCGTTGAGTGGCAAAATTAATAAGGAGGGCAAGGGGAATGGTTTCTTGGTTATAGTTTATTAAAGCGACATATATCGCGGGGGATAAGATGGTGATAAAGAAAGAGATAAAACGAATGATTTTGATAAAGTTTACATTAATACTTTTGTGATATAAATCAGAGGGGGGATTTAAAAAATCACTAAAGAAAGCGGGAAGAACAATCGCAAAGGGGGAGTTATCACAAATAATTGCGACTTTTCCTTCTAATAAACTACTAGATACGGCATCGGGGCGTTCAATTAAATGGGCCATAGGAAAAGGAGTGGTGGTTTCACCAAGGATTAAATGGGCAAGAGTTGAAGAATCGATAATACCATCAATATCAATTTTGTTAATTCGTTCTTCTAATAACTTAATTAACTTATTATCAGCAATATCACTAATATATAATAAACTAGTTTTGGTTTTCGTTCTTCTTCCTAAAAAGAAATCTTTATTAATGAGGTTTTGATCTTTTAAACGTCGTTTAATTAAGCCAAGATTGGTTTGAATATTTTCGGTGAAAGCATCTTTTGGGCCATATATCGATTGTTGAGTTTCGGGGGTGGAAACACTACGGATAATCTTCGCTTTGGTTTCAATCGCATAAAGTTTAAGGCCTTTACTAATAATGGTAAAGCCATTTTCTAAATAGTAGGGCGCATCTTCCTTTTTAATTTTAATCGTATTTGGGGCGGCGATGATTTGTTTTAAACTACTAATATTTTTCGTAACTGCTAATGGTTTTAATAAATATTCGTTAATCGCATCACTACTACATAAACTTTCTAAATAATAAATTGTAACATTTTTAATTTTCTTAATAATTAAATCACTACTATTATTAAATTCTTTCTTAATATATTCTTCACTCATTATCTAATTCACCATTTTTAGTATGGAAAATATTAGTAAATTTATGTAAAAGGAAAAAGGACTGAATTAAAATGTAAATTCTCGGAAATTAAAAAAAATCAAGTTATAGAATAAAATTCCCGATTTTCTTGGGAAT
>CANQHM010000028.1 GCA_947623845.1 uncultured Bacilli bacterium
GGTTTAATTATTGGTTTCTTTCTTGCTAAAAGATTAATGCAAAAAGAACTAAAGAAAAATCCTCCTATAAATGAAAAGATGATTGAAGTTATGATGAGTAGTATGGGAAGAAAACCTAGTCAAAAACAAGTAAGACAAGTTATGAATCAAATGACAAGATATATGTAATCTTGTTATTTTTTTCGACAAAAATTCTTTTAAGTATCTTATATAATTAATACAGGTGAAAAATAATGACTGTATATATTGATTTATTATGGATACTTAATTTTTTTCTGGATATGGTAATTTTGCTTATTGTTAGTTTTACTTTGAAAAGAAATGTTGCTTTTAAAAGAATCTTACTTGGTAGTTTAATAGGTAGTTTATCTACTATACTTATCTTTTTTAAACTAAGTAATTTGCTTTTAAATATTTTAAAACTAATTCTTGCTATAATCATTATCATTGCCACTTTTAATTTAGGTTCTAAAAAATATTTTCTAAATAATTTAAGTTACTTTTATATGACTAGTATTATTTTAGGAGGATTTATCTATTTTTTAAATAATAATTTTAATAGTAAGTATACATTAAGTATTAATTATTTATTTATAATTTTACTAAGTCCTATAATTTTATATTTATATCTCCATCAAAATAAAGAGTTAAAAACTAATTATCAAAATTATTATGATATTGCGATTATTTTACAAGATAATGAATGTATTAATACAAAAGCTTATTTAGATACAGGGAATACTTTAAAAGATCCTTATGTTCATAAACCCATAATTTTACTTTCAAAAAAACTCTTAACTAGTGACATCCGTATCCACAGCCCAATCTTAGTACCTTATAATTCTTTAAATCATCAAGGTTTTTTAACGGTGATTAAACCTAAGTATATTAAAATAAATAACTTAAAATTAGATAAATACTTAATTGGATTAAGTGAAGAAGAATTTGGCTTTGATGGTATTAATTGTATTTTAAATAGAGAAATATTAAAGGAGAACATATGAAAAATATTTTTAAAAAAATTCTTACTTGGTTAAAAGCAAAGTATAATGCGTGTTTTTTTGTTGGTAGTACGGATATCTTACCACCACCTCTTAGTAAAGAAGAAGAAAGAGCTTACTTAATTAAAGCTCAAGAAGGAGATGAAGAAGCCAGAAATAAATTAGTAGAACATAATCTGCGTTTAGTAGTATTTCTAGCGAAAAAGTATGAAAATACGGGTTATGATATTGAAGATTTAGTAAGTATCGGCTCTATTGGGTTAATTAAAGGGATTAATACTTATAAATTAGATAAAAATATCAAACTTGCTACTTATGCCTCCCGTTGTATTGCGAATGAAATATTAATGTTTTTAAGAAAGAATAAGAAACGTAAAAGTGAAATATCTTTTGAAGATGCACTTAATTATGATGCTGAAGGTAATGAACTTCATTTAGAAGATATTTTAGGTACCGAAGAAGATACGGTTATTAAAGAATATGAAGAAAAAACTAATAAAGAATTATTAGAAAAAGAACTATCTTCCTTACCACCTAGGGATAAAGAAATCATGATTTTAAGATATGGCTTAAATAATTCCAAAGAATATACCCAAAAAGAAGTGGCTGATAAACTAGGAATAAGTCAGTCTTATATCTCGCGAATTGAAAAGAAAGTCATTAAAAAATTACAAGGTTTATTACAAATGTAATAAGCTTTTTTTAATAAAATTTAAACTATTAAATAGAAAATATGGTACACTATTTATAGTTAGAAGAAGAGGTATACTATGGATGAGTTACAAGAATTTGGTTTATCTACCATGCAAATAAGAACGGGAATAAGTTTAGAAGAACTTCACTTAAGTGCGCAAGAAAAAGCCAAAGCTGATAAAAAAATACGAAAAATTATTACTAATTCTACTTTTAAAGAAATTGATGACTATATTAATAAATGGTGTGAGAAGAAAGAGGGAAGTGACGTCTTAAAATATATTATTTATATGTTAGATGATATCATCTTTTTATCTCAAAATGAATTACTAAGTTATGAAATGGCCAAATATCGATATGGGTTAGAACACAAACTTAATAGAAGTTTAGAGTTAGCTAAAAAATCCTCTTATTTAGATTAAGATAAGAAGCATTTTAAGTGTTCAGTAGTAAGGAGTGAAAAATAAAATTCACTTCTTTTTAGGTGAAATAATAGAAAAAAACAAAAATAAAAAATTTTTTTCGCAAAATAAGAAAATAAAGACAAATGAAAGAAAATCTGTAAAACCACCCAAAAACCAGAATAAAGTATTTTCAAAATCGAAAAAATATCATATAATTAAATTATCAAATCTTAGTTGAAAGTTTTTACTTTCTACAAGGTTGATTGGATGAGAAATAAGTTCGTTGATGATCGTGAAACTTATTTCTTTTATTTTGCCTTGGAGAAATTGAACAACCTTAGAACCTAAATCAAGTAATTGCCTTATAGTATGTGCAAATTGGAAGAAGAAGTAATGAGCTTTCATAGCATTGTAATTTAGTAAACACATATGAGTAATATTAAAATAAATATTTTTTTGATTATTAAATCCCTGGTTTTCAATTTTCCAACGTCTGCGACCTAATTCAATAATTTCCTTAATATTACTGTCATTAACAGGAATGTTAGTTATATAAGTAAAAATCTTATCTTTTTCATTAGGAGGAGCTTTTTCGATATATCTAACAATGTTAAAGACATATTTGTTATATTTATAATCATTTACTAAGTAATAATCATCATATAAAGAACCCTTGTCAATAGAAATAATACCATCAAAATCTTCATTAACAGATTTTAATCTATCAGCTTTTAATCTAAAGATATAATCCCATTTGTTATCTAAACAAAGTTTAATAAAAGGACCAGAAGCATAAAGAGCATCAGCAGTAATGATAAAATTTAATTTAGGAAAGTTCTTTTTAATTCTAAGGGCCATTCTTTTAAAGGCATTCATTTCACAATCTTGTTTTTTAAGATTAATAACTGAAGGATCAGGATTTTCAATAAACTCTGAATCGAGAGAGATAACAAAAGAATCAAAAACAAGCTTTGCTTCTAAAACATTATGTTCATAAGTTTTAGAGGCATCACTATGTTGTTTAACTATACAATGATCGCAATGTTTATAATTAAAAGAGATTAAACCAGTGCCATCGATAAGAATTTGAAAACTACCATTATATCTAAATTTATCAAACATTTTAGAACGAATAAGAGCATAAACAATATATTTTTGAATTTTTCTTAATTCATCAATATTTAAGTCATCAAAAACATCATTAATAGTATCATAATGAGGGAGATCGGATAAATCTTCATTAATAATTTTAGATAAATTATTTATAGAATTATCATTATTAAATTTATTAGTCATAGAATTCATAGAAGTTAAACCACAAAGTAAAGCGAAAAGACGAGTAACACAAATAGCTTTCATAGTATAAGTGACTTTACCTTGTTGTCTTACATCAGTGAGATTATCAAACAAAATAAAAAGTCGTGGTAAATACTTATCAATAATGTTATATAAAGTACAAACCAACGACTTATCTTTTTTTAATTCTCTTTTTTGCTTTCTTGTCATCAAAATAAATCAACCACCTTTTATCTTGTAGTAATTATATCACATTTTATTGCGAAGAATTTTCACTCCTTAGAGCTGTTAAGTGTTATTTCCTCTTTTGTAAAACCTTACTTTATGATATAATGAAATTGGTGAAATATATGAATATTTACGGGATGACTAAGAATGATTTAGAAGAGTATTTTGCATCTCTTAATGAAAAAAAATTTAAAGCGACTCAAGTATATGAATGGTTATATCAAAAAAGAGTAAAAACTTTTACTGAAATGACTAATTTAAAAAAAGAGTTACAAGAAAAATTAGCAGATACTTTTTCTTTTAATGGACCGAGAATTATAGAAGTCCAAAGGGGGTCTTTAGTCCGTAAATATTTATTTATGTTAGAAGATAAAGAACTTATTGAAGCCGTTTTAATGGAACACGATTATGGTTTAAGTTTATGTATTAGTAGTGAAGTTGGTTGTAATATGGGGTGTAAGTTTTGTGAAAGTGGAAGAAGAAAAAAAGTGCGAAATCTATCTGCTCATGAAATGGTATTACAAATCCTTACGATTGAAGAAGACATAAAAAAAAGAATTAGTAGTATTGTTATTATGGGCATAGGGGAACCCTTAGATAACTATGATAACGTTATGAAATTTATAAGAATAATTAATGATCCTAAAGGTATTGCGATTGGGGCGCGACATATAACTTTATCAACTTGTGGTTTAATTCCTAAAATTAATGAATTAGCAGAGGAAAATATTCAAATAAATTTAGCCATATCTTTACATGCTTCGAGTGATAAACTAAGAAATATGTTAATGCCTGTCAATAAAGTGTATAGTATTCCCGCTTTAATTACCTGTTTAAAGCAATATATTGCAAAAACCAATAGACGAGTTACTATAGAATATGTTATGCTTAATAATGTAAATGATGATGTCCTAAATGCTAAAGAATTAGCAAACCTTCTAAAAGGGATGAACGTTTATGTTAATTTAATTCCTTATAATGAAACAGAAAACATTGAATTTAGTAAAAGTAGTAAAAATAGAATAGATAAATTCTTTGATACTTTAAAACAGATGGGAATTAATGTAACGATAAGAAAAGAATTTGGAAGTTCAATCGATGCCGCATGTGGACAACTACGTAGTAAAAGAGGTGGATAAATGAAAGCATTTTATTTAACAGATTCCGGGAAAGTAAGAAGTCATAATGAAGATTCAGTAACTATTCTTAAAAATGAAGCAAATGAATATTTATTATTAGTAGCCGATGGAATGGGCGGACATAAAGCGGGGGAAGTTGCATCCTCTATGGTCGTTACCCATTTAGGTAAAAGATTTTCGAATATGGCGAGTATTGGTAGCAAAGTAGATGCGATAAATTGGATTAAAGATAATATTAGTGAAATAAATAAAGAAATATTAGATTATGCGATTAAGTATCCAGAAGCAACGGGACTTGGTACTACGGTCGTTTTAGCTATCTATACTAAAGATTTCTTAATATTTGGAAATATTGGGGACTCTTCAGGCTTTGTCTATAAAGATAAAACCTTACATAAAGTTACCAATGACCATACCTTAGTAAGTATCTTAGTAGCTAATGGAGAATTAAGTGAAGAAGAAGCCAAATACCATCCTAAAAAGAATGTCTTATTAAAGGCTTTAGGATCTAATGAAAAAGTTGATATTGATATTTTTTGTGTTGATTCACCCGTTGATGGCATATTCTTATGTAGTGATGGATTAACTAATATGTTAACCAAAGAACAAATAGAAAAAGTTTTAAGTGATGAAGAGTTAGATATTGAAGAAAAAGTTATTAAGTTAATTCGTAAAAGTAATGCTAGAGGAGGAACGGATAATATTTCCATAGCATACTTAAGTTTAGAAGAAGAAAAAGAAAATAAAGAGGTGTAGATTTATGGTAATGAAAGGACAAAAAATTAATGATCGTTATCAAATCATTAAATTAATCGGCGAAGGAGGAATGGCTAACGTTTATTTAGCGTATGATACCATTCTTGATCGTAATGTTGCGGTTAAAGTATTACGAGGTGACTTAGCTAACGATGAAAAATTTGTAAGAAGATTCCAAAGAGAAGCTTTATCGGCTAGTTCTTTATCCCATCCTAATATCGTAGAGGTTTATGATGTTGGGGAAGATAATGGTGAATATTACATCGTTATGGAATATATTGAAGGAAAACAATTAAAGGAATTACTTAAAAAACGTGGTAAACTTACGACTAGTGAAGTAATCGATATCATGCTCCAAATTACCGATGGCTTAAGTGTGGCTCATGATTCTTATATCATACACCGTGATATTAAACCGCAAAATATTATGATACTAGAAAATGGTTTAGTAAAAATTACGGACTTTGGGATTGCCATGGCCCTAAATAGTACTCAACTTACCCAAACTAATTCGGTAATGGGTAGTGTTCACTATATCCCACCTGAGCAAGCATCAGGTAAGGGAAGTACCTTAAAAAGTGATATCTATTCGATGGGAATTGTTATGTATGAACTACTTACTGGTTCCGTTCCTTATAAAGGTGAAAATGCAGTAGAGATTGCGCTAAAACAAATTAAAGAACCAATTCCTAGTATTAAAAATGAATTACCAAATCTTCCTCAAAGTGTTGAAAATATCATTATCAAAGCGACGGCTAAAAACGTTAAAAACCGTTATAATGATGCTCGGGAGATGCATGAAGACTTAAAAACCTGTCTTGATGAATCAAGAATTAATGAACCTAAAATTGTTTTACCATATCCCGAATTTGATGATAAAGATAAAACTAAAGCAATTAAGAAGAAAGACTTAGAAGTAAAAGATAATGACAAAAAAGAAGTCATCGCCCATCAAGTAACCGATGATGAACTTAAAAAAGAAAATAAACTTTTAATAACTCTTGCCGCGATATTTACGGGCTTAGTAGTTGCTATTACAGCGATTATCGTTTTATTACCAATTATTACAAATCAAAAAGAAATAAAAGTTCCGGATGTTGCTAATATGGAACTCGAAAAAGCGATAGATACTTTACAAGATGCTGGATTTAAAATTGCGGATGAAGAACAACAAGTAACTAGTGCTGATATTGAAAAGAACCATATTGTAAGAACGTCTCCTGCTGCGGGGACCAAAAGAACTAAAGGAACAAAAGTTACTTTATATGTTTCAATGGGTGATACTGAATATACTCTAGAAGACTTTAAAGGTCAAAACTATTTAGAAGCTAAAGGAACTATTGAAGGACATGGTATTAGTACCTTGATTGAAAAAGAAGATGTTGATGAAGATAGTGATATCGATGATAATGCCGTTATAAGAACTGATCCTGAACCAGGAACAAGATTAACATCTAAAGACCAAGTAACGATTTATATTCCAAATGTGGTTAGTAAATATCCTGACTTTACTAGTGGTGATTATACAGTAGAAGAAATTCAAGAATTCTGTGATAATTACGGGGTTACTTTAAAAGTTGAAGAAAAAGAAACTGACGAATATGGAACAGGAACAATCTTCTATCAAAGCCGTCCTGAAGGCTATACGATAGTATCTGGTACTACTTTAACTATTAGAGTAGCGAAAGCTCCAGAATACAGTGAAGAAGATTGTAAGGAAAGTGGTTTATGCTAACTAATGGCAAAATAATTAAAATTGTTAGTAATCAATATACCGTCGATACTGGAGATTATACCCTTATCGCTACGGCAAGGGGTAAGTTTCGTAATGAAGGGCTTACTCCTTTTGTTGGTGATAATGTAATTATTGATACTTCCAAAAAAGAAATCGAGGAAATTCTTCCCCGTACTAATTATACTGATCGTCCCGTAGTAAGTAATATTGATATTTCCCTTATTGTTAGTAGTTTAAAAAATCCTTCTTTTTCTTCTTACTTATTAGATAAAATGTTAGTTCAAGTATTAAGTCATAAAATAACGCCGGTTATCTGTTTTACGAAAAGGGATTTACTTACAAAAAATGAAAAAAGTAATATTACTAAAATAAAGAAGTATTATGAAAAACTAGGTATTAAAGTTTTTTATAATCAAGAAAAATTAAAATTAAAACATTATTTAAAAGGTAAAACTGTAAGTTTATGTGGTCAAAGTGGGGTTGGTAAAAGCAGTCTTCTAAATAAATTAGATAGTAACTTAGAATTAAAAACTAATGCTGTATCTGAAGCCATGGATAGAGGAGTACATACCACCAGACATTGTGAAATTTATCATGTTAAGGGGATTTACTTTATTGATACCCCAGGATTTAGTTCGCTAGATTTAAATATCAAAAAAGAGGAACTAAAAAACTACTATCCTGAATTTAAAGTAAATTGTAAATTTCAAGATTGTCTTCATAATAAAGAACAAGATTGTGTGGTAAAAGATTTAGTAAATAAAGGTAAAATCTTACCATCACGTTATGATAATTATCTAACGATATTAAAGGAGTTGAAGTAATGTTAACATCTATATCATTTTTAAAAAATTCTACTACCTATGAAGATACTATTTCTAAAATAAATCATACATCCTGCGATTATTTACATGTTGATGTTATGGATGGCATATTTGTACCGAATAAAAATTTTACACCGGAAGATTTACCTACTTTATTAGAAAATAATACTAAACCTTTAGATGTTCATTTAATGGTAAGTGACCCTATACCTTATATCAAAGTTTTAAAAAATTTAAATCCGGCTTTTATTACCATTCATTTAGAAATAGCTAATTTAGATGAAGTAATTTCGGAAATAAAAGAATTTACCAAAGTAGGATTAAGTATTAAACCTGATACACCTTTAGAAAATTTAAATCCTTATCTTGATAAAGTAGATTTAATCTTAGTAATGGGAGTTAATCCGGGATTAGGGGGACAAGAGATGTTACCTAATACGATAGAAAGATTACAAACATTAAAAAAATTACATAAAAATTTTCTTCTAAGTATTGATGGGGGAGTAGGAGAAGCTAACATAGAAAGTTTAAAACAAACAGGTATTGATATGTTAGTTAGCGGTTCATTTGTTACGATGGCAAATAACTTTGAAGAACAAGTAAATAAATTAAAATAAAGTTCTAGAATTTAGAACTTTATTTTAATTTACCAGATTCATAGCGAAATATGGAATCTGGTTGGTCCTATGAATGGAGATCTGGATTACTTGGTAATCTCCAAATAAGAATTAGAGAATAATAAGATAATATATCTTTTCTAATTCCTATAAATATTATATATGATAATTTGCATAAAATCAATATCTTTTTTTTACAGAAAATAACAAACTTTTTCTTACTTGATTTTCTTTCCTTAAAGATATACAATAACTAGTGGAAAACATTAAATGTTTTCTTAGATAAATATATACATTTAAACAATATTAAAATATTGTTAAATATAAAAGAAAGGAAGGGTATAAATGATATATTTAGATAATGCCGCGACTACTAAGGTTAAAAAAGAAGTCGTCGATGCTATGCTTCCATATTTTACGGAAAAGTTTGAAAATCCTAGTAGTATTTATACACCATCAAGAAAAATTGCTAAGGATTTAGCAAGTGCTAGAGAATCTATTGCTAGGACGATTAATGCTTCCGCTAACGAAATTTATTTTACAGGAAGTGGTAGTGAGGCTGATAACTGGGCGATTAAAGGTATTGCTTTAGCGAAAAAAGCCAAAGGTAAACACATAATTATCAGCAAAATAGAACATCATGCTATTTTAGAAAGTGTTAAAACTTTAGAAAAACTAGGTTTTGAAATAACTTATCTTAATGTTGATAATGAAGGAAGAATAAACTTAGAAGAACTAGAACAAGCAATAAGAGAAGATACTATTTTAGTAAGTGTTATGATGGCTAATAACGAAATAGGTACGATTGAACCTATTAAAGAAATAGGTGCTATCTGCCATAAACATAATGTTTTATTCCATACTGATGCTGTCCAAGCTTATGGAGTATTAGATATTGATGTCAAAGAGATGAATATCGATTTATTAAGTACTAGTGCTCATAAAATTAATGGTCCTAAAGGTATTGGATTCTTATATGTTCGTAGTGGTTTAATGATAAGTCCTTTAATTAATGGTGGTAACCAAGAACAAGGAAAACGGGCCGGTACTACTAATAGTGCCTTAATTATGGGATTTGCTAAAGCTGTTGAATTAAAATTTAAAACTAAAGATGAAGATAATAAATACATTATGGAATTAAGAAATCACTTAAAAGAAAGAGTCTTAAAAGAAATTCCTTATACTAGAGTAAATGGTAGTATGGAATATCGTTTACCAGGTAATATGAACTTTAGTTTTGAATTTATTGAAGGAGAAGGAATGCTTCTTAAATTAGATGCTCTAGGAATTTGTGCTTCTTCTGGTAGTGCTTGTACTAGTGGTTCTCTTGATCCTAGTCATGTCCTACTAGCTATAGGACTTCCTCATGCTATCGCCCATGGTTCCTTAAGACTAAGTATTAGTAAAGATAATACCTTAGAAGAAATTGATTATGTTTGTGATAACCTAGTTAAAATAATTAGTGATTTACGTAGTATGTCTCCTTTATATGAAGATTTTATAAAGAAAGGAAATAAATAATTATGTATAGTGATAAAGTAATGGATCATTTTACGCACCCTCGTAATGTAGGGGAGATTGAAAATGCTTCCGGAGTTGGTACGGTAGGTAATGCTAAATGTGGCGATATCATGCGTATCTACTTAGATATTGACGACAATCAAATTATCCAAGATGTTAAATTTAAAACTTTTGGTTGTGGCGCCGCTATTGCAACAAGCAGTATGGCTACTGAACTTATTAAAGGTAAAAGTATTTATGAAGCTTTAGAAATAACTAATAAAACGGTTATGGAAGCTTTAGATGGACTTCCTCCTGTTAAAATTCATTGTAGTTTATTAGCAGAAGAAGCTATTCATGCTGCTTTATGGGATTATGCTGAAAAGCACCATATTACTATTGAAGGTTTAAAGAAACCTAAAAATGATATTCATGAAGATGATGACAAAAACGAGTAAATGCTACTCGTTTTTAAATTATTGTGATATAATCTAGTTATGTCTTTGTAGCTCAGTAGGATAGAGCAATCGCCTCCTAAGCGATAGGTCGGCAGTTCGATTCTGCCCAAGGACGCCATTTATGTTAAAAACTACTTAGAAAAGTAGTTTTATTATACAATATTAATAAGAAAATTAAATGTAGGTTATAAATAAAAATAATAAGATATATGGAGGGAAAATAAATGGAAAAAAGAATAAGTTCGAGAGGAATTATTATTGAAGACGGAAAAGTTTATGCAATGTTTAGAAGAAGAATTAAGGATGATGGTACTGTAAAGGAATATTATGTTATTCCTGGTGGCGGTATTAAAGAAAATGAAACATTAGAAGAAAATGTAATGAGAGAAATGAAAGAAGAATTTTCTGTTGATGTTAAAATTGAAGGTTATTTAGGAAAAGATGAAGGTGAAGATTCTATCGCTAATTTCTTTAGTTGTTCTATTATTAATGGAGTTCCTAAATTAGGTGGTGAAGAAAAAGAAAGATGTTGTGAAAGTAATTACTATGAAATTCGAAAAATACCGATAGAAGATTTAGACAAAGTTGATATATTAGCTAAAGATATGATTATGAAAGCTTATAATAAAGAATATATTGATAGATAATAATTTTCTATTGAATTAGAGCTTAATAATATATATATTATATTTTATAAATTTGATTAATTTTTAAAAATGAGATTTGAAAAAAGTTATGTTTTATAATAAAAATAATGGTTTAAAAAAATTCAACCGATTTTCTTATAAGCGATAGGTTGGCAGTTCGATTCTGCCCGAGGACACCATTTAATGATTTATAACTGATTTAATATCAGTTTTTCTATTCCTAAAAATAATTAATACCTATTTAATATTATACATGCTATAATAAAAATAATAGGAGTGAGTTTTGATGAAAGAATTACTAAAAAAAGAAGAAACCATATTAGAAGCATTTGCGGATATTTATATTTTTACTCTAATAATTTTATTTCCTTTAATCGTTGATAAAACTGGCTTTTTCCATATTTTAGAATGTAAATGGTATGCTTTTGTTACTATTGCTACGACCTATATAGTTTTAAATCTTCTTACCATTCTTTATTTTTTACTATTTAAAAAAGTAAATTACTTTAAAAAACATAAAGTAGGACTTATTGAGTGGTTAGTAATTGCTTTTCTTTTTATAAATATTCTTTCTTGTTTTACTTCACCCTTTTTTAATAAATATAATTTATTTATTGGAGTAGGTAGAGGAGAAGGCTTAATTACCATGACCTTATATTCTTTAACTTTTTTATGTGTAGCATTATTTGCTAAATTTAAGAAAAGATATATTACTTATTTTACTATTTCTTCCTTATTTGTAAGTTTTATTGCTCTTTTACAATACATAGGTTTTAATCCTTTCAATATGTTTCAAAATGGTATTGGTACGCATAATGTTAGTTTTATGACAACTATTGGGAATGTTGATTTTATCTCCGCCTTATATTGTATATTTTTACCAATATCTTTTAGTGCCTTTATTTTTCTTAAAGATAATCAAAAATGGGAAAAGATTCTCCACTTACTTGCGATATTTATGGGATTTTTTGTAATAGGGGTGATAGACGTTCAAAGTGGTAAAGTTGCTTTACTTGCTACTTTAATTATTCTTTTTCCTTTCATTATTGCTAATAATAAAAGACTGTCAAAGTTTCTAATTGCTATTGCTACTATTCTTATGTCTTATTGTTTTAATGTTATTTTAAATCCAATCTATCATTATGATATTCATAAATTAACTTTAAATTTTCAATTTAATTATATTGTTATATTATTCTTAATAGTTTGTAGTATTTTACTTTATTTAAGTCATATTTTAAATAAAGTAAAATATGATTGGTCTAAAAATAAAAACCTTATTAAATATTTTTATTTAGGAATATTTAGTTGTGGTATTATCGCCGTATTAATTCTATATTTTGGTAATTTTCAAAGTGGTATTTTAAGTGAAATCCATATGTTATTACATGGTAATTTTAATGATGATATAGGAACGTATCGAATCTTCTTATGGAAACGGACCTTAAAACTAATTCCCGAGTATCCTCTAATCGGATCTGGACCCGATACTTTTGCCATAAGATTTATGGCGAAATATACTAATGATATTGCTGCAATTGGTCCTTTAACTATTAATGATACCGCAGCGAATGTTTATTTAACGATGATTATAAATATTGGTATTATCGGTTTATTTACGTATTTAGCCTTTATATTTTCATTATTAAGAGAAGGTATAAAGAAAATAAATAATTATTCACTAGTATTATTAATTGGTATTATCTGTTATCTAATTCAAGACTTTTTTAATTTATCTTTAGTTATTGTAACTCCTATATTTTGGTTATTAATGGCTCTTCATCGGGCAAGTACTCGTTCTTCTAAGTAATTAATTATTGCAAAAAATTCAATGATAATATATAATTTAATTAGAGTATGGAAGTGAAACTTATGAATAAATTTAAAAATCAAGTGCTAAAATTAGCGATTAGTGGCGTCGCCATATTTGCTTTTGGAATTTTTGTGGGATATGAGTTAAAGGGTGGAGCTTTAGCCTCAATTCAAGGTTATCTATTTAATGCTGCTGGAGAAGCAACCGATGCTAATGCCTCTGATGCCAATGCTTCTGATTCTAACGCAACAAACGCTAATGCATCTGATGCTAATGCCACTGATGCCAATGCTACTTCTACTGATAATATTATTTATTTGCAATATTTTTCTTTAGGTAGTACCGATGCTAAACTAGGGGATAAAGTAAATGTAAGTCTTATCACTACTGGGGCCTGTAATTCCGCTGCTTCCATCGTTTTCAAAAGTATAACTGGTGTTACTTTTACGGCACAAGTACAAGATATTACCGGAAATCCTTATATTATAATTCCTTCTAATGCTTTAGTAGGTTCTTACTCTGTATCTGATGTTTTACTAGTTGGAAAGAATAGTGATAACACGACATTTACTAAACAATATAGTAAAAATGGTCTTAATTCTTATAATTTTGAAAGTAATCTAACCATAACCCAAGAAAATACAGTTACTCAAGTAGCATTAAATAGTATTAGTTTTGAAACTACTCAAGCTAAAATAAATGATAAAGTTTATTTTAATGTAGAAGCTAATGAAAAAGTAACAAGTTTAAAATTAGTATTTACATCATCCTTAGGTAAAACATTTACGGTTTATGCTAAAGACTTAGATAGTACACGACCTTATATTGAAATCCCTTCAACTGTTAGTAGTGGAACTTATGAATTAACAAGTTCCATCGTCTTTGGATCACGTAGTTCAGAGTCATATAGTAAAACCGGGGAAAATAATACCAAAGTATTTAACTTTAATACTACTTTAGAAATAAGTGATGGTACTACAAGTAATTATATTTATAATAATGAAGATATTACATCTGCGATTATAACTAATTTATATAATGCTCCAAGTGGTACGGAAATAACAATAAATGCGGATTCTAATACTTTTATAGATAAAGAATTATTTAATGCTATAAAAGGTAATGATAAAAAACTAATTATTAATCATAATGATAATCAAATGGTCTTTAATGGAAATGATATTACTGATTCTAAAACCATTGATATTAATATGTCTGTTTCTAATGTTAATAGTAGTGCAAGTATTAGTAAGTTAGTATCAAATGGGGTAGTAGTAAACTTTCCTGATAATGGTAATTTACCAGGGCAAGCTCTAATAAGAATCAAAGCTTCCGATGATATTGCCAATATTTTAAATGATAATGTTTATGTCTATGTTTACAATGAATCTTCTAATGATTTCTGTGTTATTGATTTAAATGCAAAAAAATCAAGTGATGGATATTATGAATTTGTTATTACTCATAATTCTAGTTATTTAATGGTTAATGAAAAGTTAGATAGTAAATTAGTTGTTAAAGAAAGTAGCGATAATACCGTTAGTTTCCAAAAAAGTAATAAAACTTTACTTCTATTAATCGGTATTGGGGTTATTGTTATTATTGGTGCTATCGTTGTTATCTTCCTTGCTATGAAAAAGAAGAAAGGAGCAGCTGAACCAGAATTTAATCCGGTAAATCCTGTTCCTAATCCGGTAAATACAATTACTAATAATAATGCTGTAAATCCCGAAGTTAATAATCCTCAAGTAATGCCAAGTAATCCGGTAACTCCAAATAACCCAGTAATTAATAATAATCCGATAAATCCTAGTGAAGCGCCTATTACAAATCCGGTTCCTCCGGTTGCTACTCCTAATCCTTTAGAAAATAACCAAGGACCAATAGTAGGAGAAAATAATACCAATTCTTCTATTAATAATCCTCCAACTAATCCAAATTTATAATTTTATAACATAAGCAATTACATAACCATCTAAGTCGGATATAAATCCGGCTTTTATCATTTTATCACTACAATAAATTTTATCTTTTTCGATGGTAAATTCCACATCCAAAATATGTTCTAGATTAGTTCCTAGCATTTTAAAATAAGCTTCTTTTAAAGTATATATTTTAAAAAGTCTTTCTTCGATATTTTCATCTTTTGCTAGAATATAAGCTTTTTCTTTTGCGGTCGCAAAATGCTTAATCGTTTTTAATGAAGTAGGTCTAATTTTTTCAATATCTATTCCTATTTCTTTATCAGCTAATGCGGTTATGACATAATCATTTGAATGACTAATATTAAAAAATAAAGGATAATTCTTAATATAAGGTTTACCATATTCATTAAAATTATAAGAAATATTTTTATAATCGATATTATGTTTTTTAAGTAACTCACTTAATAATATTTCTCCCCAAATTGCTTGTAATTTTCTTTGCTTATTTTTATATTTATTTATTTTTTCTTTTTTTATTTGGGGAATCATAGAATAAAAACTTCTAATATCTTCTTTCTTAAAGTCTTTAATATTTTTGAGCATATATTCCATAAACGGCACCTTCTTTAATAATTATAACTAAAAAAATATACTTTGACAATTTTCTAAGAAATATCCTCTAATCCGTGTTATAATGTCAAGTATTTTATGGCACATCTTGAGCATGCGAAAAGATGTGTTATAAAATTATTGTACCTAATTTCTGA
>CANQHM010000029.1 GCA_947623845.1 uncultured Bacilli bacterium
TTATTCCATACAGTTCTAATATTTTTACCATTAAATATTTTATTAATTAAATACATTTTTTCTTCATTCATATTGTCCCTACTCCCTCCTATTTTCAATTAAAATTACTTCTAATTAAGATTATACTATTGTTTACAGCAAATAACAAGTTATTCTCTGTAAAAAGTTATTGAAAATAATCACAATTTATGCTATTATGTATTTAGTGAAGGAAACTTCATATAATATAAAAGGAGTATTCATTATCGCAAGTGAATGCTACTTATATTTGTGGTTGCATTCTCAAATGCTTTTAGAGAGTGCTTTTTAATACTTTATTGTAATTACCAGGAATGCAAGAAGAATTAAATAACACAGATGTATCGACATAATTGGAAAACCCGTGATGATTTGTCACGGGTTGATTTTTTATACAACTCTTTTTATTTTAAAATATTTAAGTAAACGTTTTCTTATAAAGTCTATAGGTACCACAGTGAATGCAAGAATTGTTACAAAGATAAGTTCTAGAGGTAATAAACCATAAGTTCTAAATAAATCGCCACCAAAATAAATTAAATATATTTGCACAATACTTATCATACAAAAGATGGTTAAGAAGACTTTGTTTTGTAATAAATTTGCAAGTAAGTTATACCTAGTAGTACGAGAAGAAAAAGCATTAAATATACCGATAAAGATAAATAAAGCAAAATAAGCAGTCATAAAGTATTCACTCTCACTACGTATGAATAATTTGAAGATGGGAAGTTTTAAAAATAAGATACATAAAATACTTGAATAAGCTCCCGTAAATATTATTTGACTTAACATATATGGAGACATTATTGGTTCATTTTTATCTTTAGGAGGTTCAGTCATATACTCTTCTAATGGTGGTTCAAAGGAGAATGCTACACCAGCAAAGGTATCCATAATCATATTAATCCATAACATTTGAATAATCGTAACTGGAGTAGAAACGCCGATTAAAGGACCGATTATAGCAACTACTAAAGCGGCCATATTAACAGTTAACTGATAGATTATAAATTTTCTTATACTTTTAAATATAGTTCTTCCATAAAGAATGGCTTTAGAAATAGAAGCGATATTATCATCTAAGATAACAATATCAGCAGCTTCTTTACTAACTTCAGTTCCACTACCCATGGCAAAGCCCACATTGGCTTTTTTTAAAGCGGGAGCATCATTTACTCCATCGCCTGTCATACCTACTACAAGATTACTACTTTCTAAAACTTTAACTAACCGACTTTTATCACTTGGTAAAGCCCTCGCAATAACTTTTAAATTAGGGTAAATTTTTATTATTTCTTCATCACTTAATTTAGCTAAGTCATTACTTGTAATTGCGATATCTTCATCCCTTGAAATTATTCCTACTCTTTTAGCAATTTCTTTCGCAGTAAGTAAGGCATCTCCAGTAACCATAATAACATTAATACCAGCACCCTTTATCGTTTTTACAGCATCATAACTTTCTTTTCTTATTTCATCTTCAATAACAATAATTCCTAGAAAAGTTAAATTATCTAAACTACCATTATAATCTTCTTTCATTGCTAAAACTAAAACTCGGGCATTTTTAGAAGCGTAATAGTTAATAGTTTGGTTTATTTTTGCTCTATCAATTCGTTTCTTCGTTAAAGAATTATAACTATAACTGCATTTAGGAATTAAAACTTCAGGAGCACCTTTAAAATAAGTAATATTATCTTCTAAAGTTACACTACTATATTTTTTACTACTATTAAATGTTTCTTTACTTATTATTTTTTTATTACCTTTATTACTACCAACAAAGGAAAGAATGGCTTTATCTGTTTGATTACTACCAATAATACTACCATCTAAAGAAATACTACTAGAATTATTATAAGATAATGCATAGTTAAGAATAGTTTGGTATTTAGAATCATTAATACCTTTTAAATTTTTATAAACAATGAAATTAGTATCAATAAAGTTAGTTACCCTTAAATTACCAGAAGTGATAGTACCAGTTTTATCAGTAAGTAAGACATTTAAACTACCAGCAGTTTCAATACCAACTAGTTTTCTTACTAAGACTTGTTCTTTTAACATTCTTTTCATATTAGAAGATAATACTAAAGTTATCATCATAGGAAGTCCTTCGGGTACTGCTACTACAATTACGGTGACTACTAGAGTTAAAGCATAGATTAAATAACTAAACATTACTTTAAAATTAGATAAAGTTCCCATAATTAGCGTGGGATTAAAATTATTATCAATGACGATTTTAGAAAAAAGATAAGAAAGAGTTACTAAAGCCGCTCCAACATAACCGATTTTACTAATAAATTTAGCAAGTCCTCGTAAACGGACCTTTAGAGGACTGTCGGGTTCTTTTTCTTGAATTTCTAAAGCTAATTTACCATAGGTAGTATTAGTCCCTACCGCAGTTACTTTCATTATGGCTTCACCATCATAGATTATAGATGAACGATAGATAATATTATTTTCATTAATACTTATTTCACTATGGGTACTAGTTTTTTTAATTTCTTTGCTTTCCCCATTTAAGTCTTTTTCACTTACTGATAAGTTACCTTTAATTAAGTAACCATCTGCGGGTACTTTATCACCAGCATTTAAAATAATAATATCACCAACTACAACATCTTTTTCTAAGATTTCTAGAATTTCTCCGTTTCTTTTTACTTTACAAGTAGTACGACTAGCTTCTTCTTGTAATCTCGTAAAAGCTTTTTCACTACCATATTCACTAATACTAGAAATAAAAGATGCTAAAAAAATAGCAATTAAAATTCCTATAGTTTCAAACCAATCAAAATATTCAAATAATACTACTACTTTAATAGCTAATGCTATAAGTAATATCTTTATAATAGGATCTCCTAAAGATTCTAAAAGTAAGTGAATAAAACTATTTTTATTTGTTCTAATTATTTCATTACTACCATACTTCTTACGACTTATACTAACTTCATTATTAGATAGTCCGTTCATAGTAATTGTTACGTTTTCCTCCTTATATTAAAATGTATGAGGATTACTTCTTTTTAAGAACATTTAAAAAGAGAAGAACTTATTTAGTCTTCTCCATCTTGGGCGGTTAGGACGACACGGAAAGAGTTTCTTGGATTAGATGTTTCATTATATGCCCATTGAGCAAATATTCCAGCACCAGATCCATCGTTAATTGGTCCACCACGTAAAAGCCAATAATTTCCTTTATATGGTGCATACATTTGATCTTTAAACCATCCTGCACCACCATAACTACCATATATTTTTTGAACTTCTTTAGTAGCATCGCCTAGATGAGCTCTTTCAATAGTAGTTCTGCTACTCTCATCATATGCATAGATATCATAATACTTTTCAGCAATATTATCAAATTCCATTCCATCAAACATAGGGATTCCATCTGTATTAATCATAATTCCCATAACGTGATCCCACATTCCACCAGACATATCATATATTCCATAAATATTATTGGTTGTTGATGCTTTTACTCCTTCTTTTTCCCATGTTTTTCCTATTTCACAAGAATTCATATTATATAATGCTCCAATACTAACGCCGCCACCACATCCTGTAACTGTTCCATCTGCAGTGTTCCATGCACTACCATGTGCTATATTATTCATCCACATATCACAATTTTTTATATCACAAGTATTTTCATCTGTATAAACACCATAAATACTATTATGTAAAAAAGCAACTGCTCCCCATTCGATGTTCTTTATAATATGTGTATCTACTTCATTTTGACTTAAATTGTAAATATTTCCAATTGAACTTATATTTCTAGTAGCATTAAACATCAAATCTAATTTTCTATTAACTATTGATATTTTGTTGGGTAATATTGTTATGTCTTTGATTGCTTCGTCTTTGCTATTAATTAATCCACTTGTCCCTTTATCTTTCTCACTTGGTTCAAACTTACCTACCCATATACCTTTTAGTTCAGTACCACTTTCTTCAAATGTTCCTTTGAAAGTAAAAGCTGGATGAGTATACCAATCACCATTTTCTACAGGATTGCTTTCTCTATCTACGCACTTTTCTTCTATAGTTCCATCATTATTATTAATATAGGTACATGTTATATTCCCAGTAGATTCTATCCCATTTTCAAATTTAATATTAACCATTTGTTCTGTTGATGTGGCTTTTGGGACAGTATTAAATAATTGATATTTATATCTTGGTATCCACACATACATTTGAAGTATATCTTCTTCACTTACTTCATGTCCTCCTAACAGGTTGCCATTATCATCATAAAATTTTGATTTTATAGTTTCATTAGTATTATCAATTAATACGGCATTCGCCCACTCATGCTCGTCATAGTTATACCACTTGCTTGTTACATCTGCTACATAGATCTTTTCATTTTCAAAATATACTGGTATCATTCCTTGATATAATTCTGGGTAGTTTGCTCCACTTTCATCAACATATTTGTGACCAAATTTAATTGTACATTTATCAGGGTGCTTTGCATACAATGCTACTTGCCATTTATCTGTGTCAAAATTTATTGTAGCACTTCCATCACATTCATAACCGCCATATAACATTCCCTCTTCTTGTGTTGGGAAATCATTTTGGTATTCTCCATCAACTAATACTGATAAATAGACATCTCTTTTTTTAAACTCAGCTACGGTGTTAAACACTAACTTTTGAGTGTGTCTTACTTGGTATAGTGCATACGTACTTCCTATTGCTATAATAACTAATAAGAATACTATAATTCCTATTAATTTATTTCTATCGCCATATTGAACTTTATTTAATTCTTTTTCGGGATTAAATCTTTTCATTTTTGATTACCTACCTTCTATTAATATTAGTATAACACAAAATGTCGTATTTTTGTATATTTTTTAATATTATTTTAAATAATGCGAAAATTGAGATGGTGATTAATATGATCGGGGAAAGACTTTCAGATATAAGATTCGATGCTAATTTAACACAAATAGATATGGCAAAAAAATTAAAAACATCTCAAGCAAACTACTCAAGATGGGAAAGTAATAAAGAATTAATACCTTTAAAAAAATTAAATTTATTATGTAATTATTTTAATGTTAGTATGGATTATGTTATAGGTATCACTAAAAATAATAAAGGAAATGGTATACATAATCTTGATAATAAAGTAGTAGGAAAAAATTTAAAAACAATTAGAAAAGAAAATAATATTACCCAAATAGAACTTGCGAATATGCTTAATACTACACACTCTACTATTAGTGCTTATGAATCAGGTAAAACTAAATTATTAACAGTATTTGCTATTGAAATAGTAAAAAAATATAATATTTCTCTAGATTGGTTATGTGGGAGAATTAAATGAATACGGAAATACTTTATTTTATAAGAGAAAGAAACGGGCTTACACAAACAGAAATGGGTAGTATTTTAGGAGTATCTAAATTCTTAATATCAAAATGGGAAAAAGGAAAAGATTTAATACCTTTAAACAGACTCAATTTATTATGTAATCATTTTAATATTAGTATGGATTATGTTATTGGAAGAAAAGTTAAAAATAAAGATTTAGTTTATAATAAAGATTTAAATAAACAAGTTATGGGTGAAAGATTAAAAATATTTAGAAAAAATAATAATCTTACTCAAGTAGAACTAGCAAATATTTTACATACTACCCATTCTACTATTAGTGCTTATGAATCAGGAAAGACCATGCTACTTACAGCTTTCGCATTACAAATAGTTAGAGATTATAATATTTCTCTAGATTGGTTATGTGGAAGAACAAATTAAAAGAACAAGACTTTAGGTAATCTTGTTCTATATAAAGTGTGAGTTTGAGTTTATATGTTATTTTAAAACTGTATAGGGTTTATATATATAATAATTATTAAGTCTTTATTATATACTTTTTATATTATCTATTATCACTCTTCCTTTCTTACAAATACATCATAGCATTTATATATGAAGAATAAGTGAAGAATTAGTGAAACTTTATTTACTTAACAATTTTAAAGTAAAATTCGGTTCCTTTATTTAATTTAGAATTAACTCCATAAACAAAATTATGCTTTACTAAAATATTTTTAACGATTGCTAAACCTAAACCAGTACCAATAATATTACGTTTATGGTTTTTTTCATTTTTATAATATTTGTCCCAGATATGTTCTAGATCTTCTTTACTTATACCTTTACCAGTATCTCTAATACTTACCGTATAATCTTTTTTATCTTCGGTAATAGAGATATAAACTTTTTTATCTTCTCCCGTATAATTAATAGCATTATTAATTAAATTATAGATTACTTGTTCTAAACGTTTTTTATCAGCTTTAATTAATACTTTATCAGGTAGATCAGTAATAAAGTTATAACTTTCTGTTTCTTTTACTAAGTCATATCTTTTTAGAATATCTTTAATAGTTTTTACTAAATCGAATTCTTCAATATTAAGATTTTCATATTCATTAGTTTGTAATTTAGATAATTCTAAAATATCATTTACTAAAATATTTAATCTATCTACTTCATCAATAATAATATTTAAGTTATCTTTCATTTTTACTTCGTCTTTATAACTAATATCTCTAATCATTTCCGCATAAGCTTTAATCATAGTTAAAGGGGTTTTTAAATCGTGAGAAACATTTGCCATTAAATCCCGACGATATTCATCAACTTTTAAGACTTCTTCTTTTAAGTAATTTAGCGTATCACTTAATTCATCTAATTCTAATATACCATCATGAGTAAAGTTAATATTATAATTACCATCCGCTAGTTGTTTTGCATCTTTCGTAATTTTAGTGATGGGTTTGGATAATTTTTTCGATAAAAAGTAAGATATTACTACTGCTAATAAAATAGCAATAATAGTAACATAGATAAATTGTCTTTGCATTAATAAACTATATTCGGAAACATTAGTTAAGACAGAATAAATATAGATAGTTCCAAAATCTAGTTTAACACTATAAAGATATGATAATCTGTTATATCTAGGGTTCACTAATCTTATTTTAGATATTTGTTTAGAACTGGAATCTAGTTCTTGTTTAAAACTTTGAAGATATTTTTCTTTTAAAAGACAGCCAGGAGCCCGATCATTATAGTATTCACTATAACCTAGAGTATCAACATATTCAAGACATATATTATTATCAAAATTAATATTGTTAATAACTTCGCCCATATCGTGACGATTGTTGTTGATAAGGGTGTTAGCAAGATTGTCTAAAGAATTAATTTGGTATTGTTCATAGAAGAAACCGAAAAGCAATAGTTGAAACAGTAACAAAACTAAAACAATGGAAATAGAGAATAAGACAAAATAAGTTAAAGTTTTAAAATTAATAGATTTAAACTTATCACTTTTGGTAGTCAAATTTATAACCTACCTTTCTTACGGTCACAATAACATCACGGTATTCTCCTAAACTATTTCTTAAGGTTTTAATGTGGGTATCAACAGTACGGTCATCGCCATAAAAATCATAACCCCAAACATTTATTAAAAGTTGTTCTCTAGTTAAGGCGATACCTTTATTAGTAATTAAATATAATAGTAAGTCATATTCTTTAGGAGTTAGATTAATATTTTTATTTTTAATAGTTACAGTATGGGCAAGATTGTCGACGACTAAGTCCCCAAAAACATACTTATTTTCTTCTTTACTATTTCTTTTTAAAATCGCTTTAACTCGAGCCATTAATTCTTTAGGCGAAAAGGGTTTAGTAACATAATCATCAATACCAATATCAAAACCAATTAATTTATCATATTCTTCTTTTCGGGCACTTAACATAATAGTAGGAATATCTTTTTGCTTTTTAATTTCTTTAATAGCTTGGTAACCATCCTTATTAGGCATCATGATATCCATAATAATTAAATCAATATCATTATTTAACGCTATATCAACACCCTCATTACCATCTTTAGCTTCTAGGACATTATAATCTTCTAAAGTAAGATATTCTTTGATAACATTTCTTATTAATTCTTCATCATCAACAACTAATATAGTCATATGTATCACCTCTAATAATTATATATTATAACAAAATTGTGAAGATTAAATGAAAAAAACTATATTTCTATAGTTATAAGTTAACATTATGGTAAATGTCTGTAACGTCTTCTACTTCATCTAGAAGATTATATAATAGTTTAAACTTTTCTAAGTCTTCACCCTCTAAAGTAACTTTATCTTTAGGGTACATTCCTACTTCATCAATTTCGTAATCAGGATTTGCAATAACACTTTCGATAGCATCTTTAGTGGCACTAGCGTTATTAGGATTTACGGATATTACGATAAGACCATTTTCATTCTCAAATGACACAGGTTCAATACCTTTATCTAATAAAGCCATTAAGATATCTTCTTCTTTATCAGATTTTACTCCAATAATGGCTAGATGATCATAATTATAAGAAACCGAATTAGTTACTCCTAAACTTTTATGAACTTTATTAAAACAAGCTCTTACTTCCCCAACCGTACGATTTACGTTATCAGTTAAAGTTTTAATAATTAAGGTAGAAGAACCTGGACCAAATCCCTCATAAATAACAGTTTGGTAATCTTCGCCCCCTACTGTTTTAGCTTTTTCAATAGCTCTATTTATAATATCACTAGGGACTTCACTTTTCTTTGCTTTATCAACAATTCTTTTTAAAGGTACATTCATATCGACATCAGGAACTCCTGCCTTAGCAGCAAGATAGATTTCTTTTGCAAAAGTCGAATATGTTTTAGCTTTAATCGCCCCATTTTTTTGAATACTTGCTTTTCTTACTTCATAAGCTCTACCCATAAGCTCACCTCTTTCTTTTAATATTATACTATAAACGTTTACTTTTGTCTTTAAAAAACTCTCTAAAAGAAAGGATTATTATACTACCATAAAGAGAGATTAGAAACAAATTTATAAACAATATTTTTATTTTTTAATTTTCTTATACTACGTATGACTTTAGGAACAGAATAAACATAATAATAGGTACTATGTTCTTTTTCTAAGACATATTCTAAGGCTTTAATGATAGTTTGTTTTTCGGTCTTGGTATTAAGTAATAATTTTATACGAGTTAATGTACGTTTACTCGTGTTTTTAAGTAATTTATGATAGTATTTATCTTTTTTTCTTTTAAAACAAAATTTATAACCATCTAAATTTTTAATAACTCTTAAAGTATCATAATAACCCATTAAGATATTTTCACTAGTTTTTTGTTTACGAAGTTCTAGGACACTACCTAAACTACGAGATGGTTTAATCGTAATTATTTTATTATCGCCCTTATCAATTTTTTTAGTAATACCAATACCATTAATTTTTACTTCATAGATTTCATCTAAATTTTTATCAAGTAACATACTAGTAGGACATTTATCAAAGAAACCACCATCTAAATAATAATCATTATCAATAATTTTTTCTAATTTGAAGAAAGGTAGATAACAAGAAGCCATGATGGAATCTACTACTAAACCCTCTTTAATATCTTTGGTATACATATAAGTAGGAACTAATTTGGTAAATTTTAGGGTTGCTAAACCAAAGTTAATTTTACTTTTACGTAAGCGTTTTTCATCAATTAGTTCACCAGCGACTTTTTTAATTTTTTCGGTAGGAACTCCGTGATTTATTAAAACGCTTCCTAGAGTATGTCTTAAACCTCTTATGGTTTTTAGAGAAAAACCTTGTTCATTAAAGGAATTAGTAAATTCTTTATCGAAATCTAGGAGTAAACCAACATCAATTTCTTTCCAAAATTTAAGTAAAGCTTTTTCTTTACCACAGGCTAAGATGGCGGCGTTAAAGGCCCCGATAGAAGTACCGACGATATAGTTAAATTTCATATGACGATTTTTAAAAGCATAGTAAGCACCAATTTGGTAAGAACCTTTAACTCCCCCACCTTCTAAAACTAAACCTCTTTTCATTTTTTCCTCTCTTTATCTTTTTTAAGACTTAAAGCAACAATAAAAGGTTTAGCTAAAAGTTTAGGAATAAATCTTTTGATTTTGCTTTCGTTATTTTCTAAATTAATATAATAATTTTTAATAGATGTACCCCGATAGTTTAGGAGATCATCTAACTCATTATCTTCGTAATAGGTGCCATAGAAATTTTTATCAGCAAAAATATAAGATAGTAGGAAACGCACACTTACACCGTGATAACGTAAGATTTGTTTTAAAAAATCACGATATGGCGTACGGCATTTTTCGCCCCCAGATAAAATATAAGTTTTTTTATTTAGTTCTTTTCTATGATCAATACTTTTTACTAAAGCATAAGAAGCATCTAAAACATCGATTAACTCAACTTTACTACTTACTGGGGTGTTATACATTGGGCATTCGCCTTTAGGGTTACATAAGAAACCTGGGATGCGATAGATGGTATAGTTTTTTAAATTATTACGTATATATTCTTCAGCATTATATTTGGCTTTAGCATATAAATCGTGGGATTTAATATTTACTTCACTATTAACATTTACCATATCTTTAGTTTTACCATAAACAGTGGTCGTAGATGGATAGATTAAATATGCTTTAGGATTAAAAGCGATGATATTATCAACAATATTAACTGTTCCCTCATAATCGATGATGTCACATAATTCTTCTCTTATGTCCGCCATAGGAGGTATAACACCAGCAAGGTGGATAATAATATCGTGGGTTTTTACTAAAGAAGACACTAAATTTTCATCATTAACGTCCCCATAAACTAAATTAACCCGATGCTCATATTTTTTTAACTTTTTATAAGAACGAGTGTTACGAAGATCAAGTCCAGTGATTTCATATTTTCCTTCACTTAATAAATATTTTAAAACATACATTCCTAGAGTTCCAGCAGCTCCAGTTACTAATACTTTTTTCATATACTACTCCTTTAAACTTATATAAATATCATAATTAATACAATAATTATACCTGATATTAAGCCATATTTGGTTTCTTTTAAATTAAAGTGATTGAAGATTTCTGGAAATAATTCTAAAATACTAATATATATTAACATTCCTATAGTAAGGGTGATAAGAACGCCTAAAACGATTTCGGGTATGGCGGTATTACTTAGATAGATTATTAAGCCTCCTAAAAAGGCGGAGATGGTAAGTAAGATAATCATAAATAAAGATTTCTTTTTATTATTACCAGTCGAACTAGATATTTCAATACCTAAAGGAATATTGTGAAGAGATACTGCACTCATCATTAATAAACCCGATTTTAAATCATTAATAGTGGTGGTATAAATCGCAATACCTTCAATTAAGTTGTGTAAGAATAAAGCGATGGTAGTTACTAAACCAATATGGAATAAATGGCTAGTATGTTCTTTGTGATTTTCGCTATGATGGTGATGTGGGATGAATAGGTCTAAGAGTTTTAAAAGAAAAATACCTATTAATGTGCCGATTAAGATTACTAAAGTGCGTTTAAAGGGAGTAAAACTATTAAAAGAAGCAGTACACTCTGGTAATAAATCGAAAAATATTAAAGATAACATAATAGGAAAAGATAAAGATATGGCAAAAATAACAAACTTTTCTTTTTGTTTAATTAACTTTGTAATTATAAAACCAATTACAAAAGAGATACCTGAAATTAAAGATGTTATTAATCCCATCATAACGATTCCTCCTTATCAATAATATCATAAATTAATTATTAGTACAAATCTAAGTGACTACTAGCATTTAAATCATAAGTAGAAAATTGCTTTTGTAAGTATAAAGGGTATGCGGCGGCGCCGATCATTGAAGCATTATCAGTACAGTATTTGAAAGCAGGAACACTTAATTTGATGTTATGTTTTTGGGCCAGATTTTCCATTATACTTCTTAGGTGTTTATTAGCAGAGACACCCCCAGCGATGATTAGTTCTTTTACGGGGTATTTAGTTAAAGCTAAATCTGTTTTGCGTTCTAGTTCTCCAAGCGCCGCATTTTCAAAAGAACAAGCTAAATCACGAGTATTTATTTCGTTACCTCTTTGGGTTTCATTATGAACAAGATTTATGACGGCACTTTTTAAACCACTAAAACTCATATTTAAAGAACCATCGTCCATCATAGTAGGTAGTTTATAAGTAGGACGTCCCTCTTTCGCTAGTTTTTCAACATTAGGGCCCCCTGGGTATTTAAGACCTAAAACACGGGCAACTTTATCGTAGCACTCACCTACGGCATCATCTAGGGTACGACCTAATACTTTAAAGTCATAATCTTTATGCATTAATATTAAATCCGTATGACCGCCACTTACCACTAAAGCAAGTAAGGGGTAGTTC
This sequence comes from uncultured Bacilli bacterium, assembly GCA_947623845.1. The sequence goes on from CANQHM010000029.1 coordinate 12,340, forward strand.
ATTTCATTATCAATATGATTAGCATAAATATGACCTGCTAGATGATTAACGGCGATTAAAGGCTTGTTATAAACTAAAGACAAGACTTTCGCACATTCAATACCAACTAATAAACTGCCATTTAAACCAGGGGCATAAGTAACAGCGATAGCATCGACGTCTTCCACTTTCATCTTGGCTTGTTTTAAAGTTTCTTCTAAAACCATAGTAATATTTTCAGCGTGCATGCGGCTTGCAATTTCTGGGACTACTCCCCCATAATTAGCGTGTGTATCCATTTGGGTATTAACGACCATCGATACGACTTCGCAACCATTTTTTACAATCGCCATACTTGTTTCATCACAAGAAGACTCAATAGCTAAAATATATACATCTTTCATATAATCACCTTTTTCATTGTTATTCCATCTATCCCCGCATAATAACCTTTTCTTATTCCCACTTTATTAAAACCATTTTGCAGATAAAACTTGATGGCGGTAGTATTATCCTCACAAACCTCTAGTAAGATTTCTTGAGGATTAAATTTTTCTAACTCTTTTAATAAGCTAGAACCAATTCCTTGTTTACGAAATACTTCATTAACCACAATATCAACAATATCGATATAATCCGTAAATTTAAGAAAATGAAGAAAACCTACGACTTTATGATCTTTTTCGGCGACAAGGATGTGATTAGGTTCATCTAAATTATTTATAAAATAATCTTTATGAAGAGTTTTACCAAGTTTTAATATCTCCTCTTTATCTTCAAGAGTAAAATCTCTAATTAACATTAAGACCAGATATTCCTTTAATATATAGGGGATTTACCGCATGGGGATTTTCGGCGGGTTTATTTTTTAAATAAAGAGGGATTTCTTCGTAAGAGATTTTTTCGGTTTCTAAGATTTCGTGAGTTTTTTTAAATTCTTGATATTCTAAATTACTATAATACTTAATATTATCTAAGTTTTTGCGCTCCGCAATAAATACACCATTATTTTCTCTTACAACTAAGTAAGGAGCAGTATTCCCAAGACTTGCTAGTTCTAAAGATGTTAAAGACTTTATTGGAATATTTAGGGTATAAGCAAGAGTTTTGGCAATAGTTACACATAATCTTATACCAGTAAAACTGCCTGGACCCTTACAAACATAAATTTCTTGTAAGTCGTGAACAGTTAAATTATTTTTCGTTAATAACTCTTGTAATAAAGGCATTATAAAAACACTATGATCTTTTTTTACTTCTTTATCAATTATAGATATTAAATTGTCATCTTTATAAAGAGCAATAACAATATTTTTATAATGCGTATCAATAAACAAACTCCACATATTTAAAAACCTCTTTTTCTTTCGTTATTATAGCACTTTTCCCTAAATAAAAAAAGACTTTATAACACAGCGTTACATAAGTCTTCGTATTCTTTACCATATGGAGTTAAAACTATAACTCGCGTATTTTCATCTACGACTTTGAATGTTAAATCTAAACGTTCATCAGGTAGAGCATCTTTTACTAATTCAGCCCATTCAATAATAGTTATGGCTTCACCATCAAAGTAATCGTCAAAATCAAAGGAACTGGCATTATCTTCTAAACGATAAACGTCCATATGATTTAGTGGGGCTTCACCATCTTTATATTCTTTAACAATATTAAATGTTGGGCTCGTGATATTCTCTTCAATACCTAAGGCGTGCGCAAAACCCTTAACAAATATAGTTTTACCACTACCTAATTCCCCATTTAAACAGATAACCATACCTGGAAATTTTTCGCTTTCAATATTTTGGGCTAAAGCTAAGGTATCTTCTTCTTTTCGTGACACAAATTTATAATCCATATATTAACTCACCTATTATTAGTATATAATGTAAAAGATTTTTAAACAACTATATTTTGAAAAATTGACGTTAATTTACTGAAAATCGAAAATTACTTTACTATTCCTATTACAAATTCAAAGAATTAACATTAATTACTTTAAAAAAACCAAATAATGTTACTTCGCAGTAAGCTCCAATTGCCGACCCGTTTCACTAATTATTTGGTTCTACAAGCAATGATAATATATTCAATATAAAAAGTCAATCATTACTATATACTATTTTATATATTTAATAATAATCAAAATTAAAGACCATATTTGATACCTACTATAAAAATATATGGTACCATATAAATTTAAAAATCCCGTATTTCTTGTAAATACGGGTATTTTAGAGCAAAAAAAAATTGGCAACTTCCTATTTTCGCTTACACTATCGTCGGCGTTCTAATGCTTAACTGC
>CANQHM010000030.1 GCA_947623845.1 uncultured Bacilli bacterium
AAATCCTCTTTTTACATACTCTCTTGCTATTTCTAAACTTCCTGAAAATGAGTGGATTAAACCCGTAACTTGATATTCTTTTAAAATATCTAAAGTATCTTGGGTTGCATCTCTACTATGAACAATTACGGGAATCTTATGTTCTTCCGCAAATTTTAACTGCGTTCTAAAAGCTTCTATTTCCTTTTCTTTATTAAAATTATCATAGTGATAATCTAACCCAATCTCTCCAATAGCAACAATTTTTTTATTATTTAAAGATTTCTCTAAAATTTTATAATCAAAATCCTTATCGACATCTTCTGGGTGTAAACCGATCACACCATAAATATTATCATATTTTTTCACTAACTCTAATACTTCTAAAGAACTATCATAATCCGTCGCATTAACAATATATCTTGTTACTCCTGATTCTTCACATTTTTTGATAACACTATCTATATCATCATAAAATTCTTTTGTAAGATGAGAATGTGCATCTGTAAAATTCATTATTTCTTTTCCTCTATTCTTTGGAATAATATTTCTGGAGTCCCAAGTTTTTCTCCTACTTTAATTCCTTCAAAGTTTTCAATACTATCAAAGCTTGTTTCCTTTGTATTAAGTTGTTCAAATATTTTCTCTGCTGTTGTTGGAATAAATGCTTGTAATAACACTGCACATACTCTTATACTTTCTAATAAATTGTATAATACTGTACCTAAACGTTGTCTTTTATCTTCATCTTTCGCTAAAACCCAAGGTGCTGTATCATCAATATATTTATTACATTTCTTTAAAACATCCATAATAGCACTAACGGCATCGCTCACCTTTAGTTCTTCCATTTTTTCATCAACATCATGTTTTAAAGCTTTAACACTATCTATTAAATCTTTATCAATATCTTCTTTATATTCCCCACTTTGAATAATCCCATCAAAGTATTTATTATTCATGCTAATTGTTCTATTAACTAAGTTACCTAAATTATTTGCTAAATCAGTATTAATTCTTGTTACTAAGTTTTCTTCAGAGAAAACCCCATCACTACCAAAAGGAACTTCTCTTAAAGCATAATATCTAACTGCATCTACCCCATAATCCTTAATATATTCGCGCGGATCTTTATAATTACCTAAACTTTTACTAATTTTACCGCCATTAATTACTAACCATCCATGGGCAAATACCTTTTTAGGTAAAGGTAGGTCTAAAGCCATTAACATTGCTGGCCAGATAATTGTATGAAATCTTACAATTTCTTTACCTACTAAATGTAAATCGGCTGGCCAATACTTTTTAAATAAAGTATCATCATCGCCCATATAACCTAATGACGTAATATAATTAGTTAAAGCATCAATCCACACATAGATAACGTGTTTAGGATTAAAGGTTACAGGAATCCCCCAAGTAAATGAAGTTCTTGATACACATAAATCTTCTAGTCCTGGTTTAATAAAGTTATTGATCATCTCATTCTTTCTCGTTTCTGGTAATATAAATTCAGGATGCGCATTAATATATTCTACTAATCTATCTTGATACTTAGATAATCTAAAGAAGTATGCTTCTTCACTAACTTCCTTAACTTCTCTTCCACAATCTGGGCATTTTCCATCTACTAATTGTGATTCTGTCCAAAAAGATTCACAAGGTGTACAATAAAGCCCTTTATATTCGCCCATATAAATATCGCCTTGCTCATAAAGTTTATCAAATATTTTTTGCACTGCCTTCTCGTGTTTTTCATCAGTTGTTCTAATAAAATAATCGTAACTAATTCCTAAACTTTTCCATAAGTCTTTCGCATTATCAACTATCTTATCCACATACTCTTTTGGTGTCACACCTGCTTCTAAAGCCTTGGTTTCAATTTTTTGACCATGTTCATCCGTTCCCGTTTGAAAGAACACGTCATATCCATCTAATCTTTTATATCTTGCTAAGGCATCTGCCACTATTGTTGTATAACAATGTCCTATATGAAAATCCGCACTAGGATAATATATAGGGGTTGTAATATAATATTTTTTCTTTTCCATAATTCATTTCTCCTTTATTTATAATATATTTTTTAATTCTTTAATTAATTTAATAGTTTGATATTTGCTATCTTGTTTATCTGTTTTCCATATCACGTTCATCCCAACATCAATAGCTGGTAAAATATCTTTTTCTAAACTATCACCAACATAAACACAATCTTGCGCATCATACATTTTTAGTATCACCTCGAATGCTTTAGGACTCGGTTTATAATAGTTTATGTCCGCCCCATATACTTTGGTAAAATACTTTAAAATTCCTGCTTTTGCAAGTCTTCCTTCTTGGGTCACCGTAAACCAATTTGTAATTAAATATATCTTATACTTTTTACTTAGATACTCTAATGTATCTCTTACCTCTTCATCTTGATAACTACATTCCTTTTGCGCTTCAATTAATTTATCTACAAACTCCATTGGTAAGGCGATCTTACACATTCGATTAACAAATTCCAAAAAATCTTTCTTCGTTAATTTTTCATAATGATTTTCGGAATCATCTATCGCCGCATTTATTTCATCCACTTTTTCTTTCGAAAAACTTAAACCCAACTCTTTTAAGACATTATTTAATGCAAAGATAAATTCGTCTTTCCAATCAATTAACGTATTATCTAAATCAAATATTATTGCTTTCATTCCTCTTCACCTATTTCCCAGGAAATATTTCCCAAATAAAAAAGCCATTAACTAAGGACGAGGAAAACCCCGCGGTACCACCTTAATTCATAGCTTTCTATGCAACTTTATCTTCTTAACGCGAAACAACGATTTAACTCCAAAATCCATACTCCCTATCTTCCCTTACTTGTTTCCACCATCCACAAGCTCTCTTTAAAGATTCAATAGGTACCCATTTCTTCTCCATTAATTAACTAAATTTTATCATAACTATCTAACTTTAACAAGAGATATCTCGGTATTTTTTTCTAATACTGGCATTTCAATTTCTCTTATTCCACATACATTTGCTAAGGCCATAGCTTTAATATCTAAAGTTTCTGTTCTAACACTTTCACCAATATTTTCTTTTCTTATTTTATATAATCTTAAAAATTCTTCTAACACATTTCTTTCATTAACTAAAATACTATTCTCATCATTATATGCAAAGTAGCTAATTCTTTCTGCTTCCGATAATTTCATTGGTTTCTTTAATAAACTTAATAAAATACTACCATACTTCTCATAATTAAAATTCTCCGCATTAAAACTTGTCGCAATTAAATAATCTTCTACCATATTTTTTAATACTTCTATTCTTAAATTACCCATTTCATAAACTTGTGGTAAGGAATTTATCACTACTTTTAAATTCTCACAAAGTTCTCTTTGTCTTTCTTCATTATACATAAAAAATCCCCTTTCTTTTGTGGGGACTTATCATATCATAATTTATTTTACTTGTCAAATTTCCAAATTGCTTACTAAAATATCTCGAATAATCTTTAAATAATTAAGATCTTCTTCCCTTTTACTTAATAACACCCCTTCACATACAGATGAAATATATATTGGTACCACAGCTTTATAACCCTTTTCACTTAAGTAATTCATATCATTATTAAGTAACGCATTATCTATTCTTTTCTTATCTAAATCCATACTTACCTTAATTTTTTCTTCTTTTAATACACATTCGATATTCAAATTTAAATTATTATTAAATATTTCTAAATAACTACTAACTAATTCTTTTAATTTATCATTACCTATCACTTTCGTAATTTCTATTTTATCACCAATACATCGTATTTCTAATTTATCATCTTTTCTAATTAATAATTCTTTTCTAATTTCTTTTGGCACTACAATTCTTCCTAATTCATCAATGGATTTAATAACACTACTCACGAATTTATCCCTCCTAAAAATTAGTTTGAGATAAATCCCTTATTTTATACTACCTTTTTATATTCTTCATAAATTAAATTTAATAACTCGGTTAAATAATATACAAAATGTTTAGGAAGTCCTTGATAATTTAATCTTATATACACGTTATTGGCGAAAGTTCTAAATTGAAATCTTGGACTTATCTTATAAGATTGCATAAATATCTTATCAAACTTTAACTTACTAGCAATATTATTTTTAATTTCTAATTCAACAAAAATATCTGTTTGCGTAGCATTGGTAATATCTAGTTTCATGGCTAATTTTTCAAACCATTCTTCATACATATAAGTAAGTATATTATCATTTATTTTACCGAAACGATCTTCTAGTTCTTGTTTAATACTTTCTAGCTTTTCTAAACTATCTATTTCATTAATCTTTTGATGGATTAATATTTTTAAGTCTTCATCACTAACATATTCATCACTAATATGGGTTTCCACACTAACTAATGACTTGTTTTCCTCATCTTCTTCGACTTCTTCCCCATTAAGTCTTTTTATTTCATCTTCTACGAGCTTCATATATAAATCAATCCCTACTTCATCAACAAATCCCGCTTGTTCACTACCTAATATATCGCCCGCTCCTCGTAAAGATAAATCTCGCATTGCGATTCGATACCCACTACCTAATTCTGTAAATTCTTTTATGGCTTGTAATCTCTTCACAGCAATATCATTTAACATTTTATTCATATCATATAATAAATAAGCATACGCAATTTTATTACTTCGGCCAACCCGTCCTCTTAATTGATATAATTGGGCAAGACCAAAGTTAGATGCATCATACACAATTAATGTATTCGCATTAGGTATATCAATTCCTGTTTCAATAATCGTTGTACATATTAAAATATCATATTTGTAATCCACAAAATCTTGCATTACATCTTCTAGTTCAGTCTTACTCATTTGCCCATGGGCAAAAACAATCCTCGCTTCTGGTACTAATGCCTTTATTTCATTTACTTTCTTTTCAATACTAGCAACTTTATTATATAAAATAAATACTTGACCATTTCTTGATAATTCTTTATATATAGCTTCTTTAACAATTAAGTCATTTTCTTTTAAAACATAAGTTGATACTGGATATCTATTAACTGGTGGGGTATCAATTATTGATAAATCTCTTAAACCCGTTAAACTTAATTTTAAAGTTCTAGGTATCGGTGTTGCTGATAATGTTAAAACATTGACATCAGTCTTTAACTCTTTAATTCTTTCCTTATGGGCAACCCCAAAACGTTGTTCTTCATCGATAATTAATAAACCTAAATTTTTAACTACTACATCTTTACTTAATAAACGATGCGTACCAAAGACCATATCTATTGTTCCTTTGGAAAGCCCTTCTAAAATTCGTGCTTTTTCTTTTGCAGTCGTAAACCGATTTAATAACGCCATTTCAATTGGGTAATCTTTAAATCTTTCTTTCGCACTATCATATTGTTGCTTGGATAATATCGTTGTAGGACATAAATATAATACTTGTTTATTATTTAAAATCGTTTTAAACATTGCTCTAAATGCTACTTCGGTCTTTCCATAACCAACATCTCCGCATAATAAACGATCCATCGGTACTGCACTTTCCAAATCTTTCTTAATCTCCGCAATCGCTTTTTCTTGATCTATCGTCGGTGTATAGGTAAATAAAGAAGCAAATATATCTTCTTCGGGATAATATTTATAAGCATCCCCTTTAACTTGTGCTCTTTTTGCATACAACCTAATCAACTCTAAAGACATATCGTGAACCTTTTTTTGTAATTGTCTTCTTGTTTTTTGCCAACTAACACTATCTAATTTATTAATCTTTGGTGCTATGCCATCTTTCGAAGAATACTTAAATATTGTACTTATTTTTTCCACTGGTACATAAATCTTATCATTACCTTGATAATCTATTTCAATGAAATCTTTCTTTATCCCTTTTGTTTCAATTACCTTAACTCCTTGATAAACTCCAATTCCATGTGCAATATGAACCACATAATCTCCTTTAGTTAAATCGCCAAAACTATTAATCTTCTTTCCTATCTTATAAGTATTTTTATATTTTATTGGTTTATGATTTACTTTTTCAATATCATTTTCCGAAATAACAACTAAGTCATCAAAAATAAAACCATTCCCAATCGTTTTAATAATCGCATTTACTTGGGTATTACTAATCCCCTCTTCTTTTACTAACACCAAATTATCAATATATTCTTTTAAAATCTCTACTTGTTTTTTTGAAGATAAAGCAAGGACTACCTTTTTCCCTTGATTATAATATCTTTTAACAATATCACCTAATAAATTAAAGTTTCCATTAAAATTATCTATTTCAATCGTATTAAATACTATTTTTTTAGCACCCACATTATTATCTAAATTAGATAAATAAATAGCGTATTCTGGATTAATATCTTCCATCTTAAACATAAAGTCATTTTGAATCTCATTAGCATTCTTATAATTTAAGATATCCTCTAAAAGTTTATGATAATCCGTCATAATTAAATCATAATCATAATAAAAAATACTAGGGTTTTCCATATAATCATAAAGCGAACTATTTACCTCGGTTTTAACTTCACAGTATGGTGTAATCGTAATACTAGGAATACTTTCTAAAGAAAGTTGCGTATCTTCATCAAAAAATCTAATCGCTTCAATCTCATCACCAAAAAGTTCAATCCTTACGGGATGCTCCATTGAAGTGACAAAAACATCTACCACAAAACCTCGTACGGCATACTCACCAGTTGATGTTACTAAAGAATCTTTTACATAACCATATTGTTCTAACTTATCCACAATTATTTCCCGGGAAATATTTTCATTCGTTTTTATTTCCCAAGATAAGATATCTTTTTCATTCTTATTTGGCAAAAATCTTAAATAACCCATTAAATTAGTAATAACAATTTGTTTACTACCTGTTTTTAACTTTTCTAAAGTTTCTAATCTTTTAATTTTTAATTCAGGGGAAATTGCTAGAGCCACTGATGTAAAGAAATCATCCATTGGAAACAACATTACTTCATCAGTATAATTTAGAACTGCTTCATATAACTTATTAGCTTCAAACAAACTACTGGTTACTACTAAAACATTTTTCTTATTATTTTTAAAATAATTGACAATGTAAAAAGCATCTAACTCTTTTGTTAGACCTATAACATTTAATTCATTTTGATAAGAAAATTTTGCTTCCAACTCTTTCATAGTTTCTTCTCCTATTTAGTATTATAAATATTCATCATTCTTTCAATACCCTCATTAATAAAAGTATCTATAGCTTTTACTCCTATCTCTATTACTTCATTTATTTTTGTTAATTCATCTTTACTAAATTTTCCTAAAACATAATCTTTCGTATCATATTCTCTATTATGTCCAATTCCAATCTTTAAACGTGCAAAATCACTAGTTCCTAAATAATTAATAATTGATTTAATTCCATTATGTCCCCCAGAACTACTTTTTTGTTTAACTTTGTAATCGCCCACCATTAAGTCTAAATCATCTTGAATAACTAAAATATCATCTACAGAAATATTATAATAATCGGCGATCTTCGAAACTGCAATCCCTGAATTATTCATATAAGTAGTTGGTTTTATAAAAATAACTTTATTACTCCCACTACCCATTTCATATATTAAAGCATTCATATCTTCTTTAAATTTAACTTTTCCTAAATACTTATCAAGAACCATAAATCCAATATTATGCCGCGTATTTTCATATTCTTTTCCAATATTTCCCAAACCAACAATTAATTTCATTTCTTTTCACCCTCAAATAAATCTTTATAACTTTTATATTTTAGCACATCTAAAGGTGGCCATACAATAAGTCCCGTTTGCCCTCCTTTAACCGCTTTTACTAACACCATTATACTTTTCTTTTTAAATCCTGCATAGACGTAACACAAACTCTTCGTTTTAAAATGATACTTATTTAGTATTAACATTAATTCTTCTAAACGTTCAGGCCGATGAACCATATATAAAGTTCCTTTATTTTTTAAAATATAAGAAGCTGTCATAACTATTTCATTTAAATTTGTTGCTATCTCATGCCTTGCAATACTCTTTGCATGATCTTCATTTACTAAAGATTCTTTATTTACTTTAAAATATGGCGGATTACAAGTAACAACATCCACACTTTCTGGTAAAACATACTCTAACGCATCTTTTAAATTGGCATTCACAATTTTAATCTTATCTTCTAACTTATTGATTACCACAGAAGAACTAGCTAACTTAGCAATATCATCTTGTATTTCAAAACCATATATCTTTGAAGCTTTTAATCTTGTTGACAAAATAAGGGGTACTGGGGCATTTCCTGTACAAAAATCTACAATTGTATTAACACCCTTCTTATTTTCCACAAATTCCGCTAACAAAATCGAATCTAGTGAAAACTTAAAATTCTCACTATTTTGAAAAATATAAAGTCCATAATCATATAAATCATTTTTTACTATATTCGTAGTCATTTGCTTCTTTCTCCACTATATCTCCCCCAACATTTACTCTATAACTTCTTTTAACTAAATCGATACTAACAACTTGACCATTCTTACCATCAATTCGAACCGTATCTCCGACTTCGGGCATTCCCACCCTAGCTTCCGTATAATCTTTATCTTCATAAGTTAAACAACATAAAAGTCGTCCACAACAACCATTTATCTTTGAGGGATTTAATGCTAAATTTTGATTCTTCGCCATATTCATACTAATGGTATCAATTTTATTTAAGAAAGATGCACAACAAAGTTCTCTTCCACAAACTCCTAAACCATTAATTGCTTTCGCTCTATCTCGTGCCCCGATTTGCCTTAATTCAATTCTTGTATGATATTTCCCTGCTAAAACTTTTGCTAGTTCTCTAAAATCTACTCGATCATCTGCCACAAAATTTAATAATAATTGTTTTCTATTAAAAGTAAAAGTCGCATCTAAAAAAGTCATTTTTAAATTTAATTTCGCTGCTGATTCCTTGGCAAAGTTTAAAGCTTCTTTTGCATCTTTTAAATTATTTAAATGTTCTTCATAATCTTCTTTCGTTGCTATTCTTAAAATCTCTTTTATATCATCAATATCGACTTCCGCCTCATCTATCTTAGCAACAATCTTCCCGTATTGTAACCCAATATCTGTTTCTACAATGACATAATCGCCAATCTTACATTCTAATTCTGTCGTTTTAAAATAATAAACCTTACCTCTTTGTTTAAAGACTACACCATAAATATTATCCATTTATAATCCGCCCCACTTCTATATAAAAACTATCTAATAACATATCTAAATTAACATTATATTTGATTTTTTGCAATATTTTTTCCACAAGTTCCATTATTTTCACTAATTTATCCATCTCGATATTTAAATTTAAACTTGTTTCTTTATGTAACGTTTTATTAATTACTTCTTTTTTAACCATATCTAATAAACATGTAAATAAATTAGTTAACGCTTCACGATCTAATTCTAGTTTATTTACTTCTAAACCCTTTTGTTGTATTACATCCTTTAAATATACTATTGCTTGGTTTTGTACCTCTTCACTAGCCGAAGCCTTTTCATCATAAAACAACCTAAAAATTTGACACCGACTTTTTATCGTCGTCATCACATTTAAAGCATTTGTTGTAATTAAAAATCCAATAATATTTTCTTCTGGTTCTTCTAAAAACTTTAACATTGTATTAGCAGATGAAGCGTTAAGTTTATCAGCTTCTAAAATAATATACGTATTATATAAAGTATATACCGCTTTAAACATTAACTTTTCTTTTAAATTAATAATTTGTTCTTTCTTAATCGTCGCTCCATCGGCTTCTACCTTAATCATTGATGGTAATTCTTCTTTATCTATTAAATAACATAAATTACAATCTTCATGACAATCTAAATTATAAGTATGAGGACAGTTAATCTTTTTTATCACTTCACATACATCTTTATAACACCTCGTAATATCATTAGTTTCCAATAAAAAAATATGAGAAAGTCTTTTTTTCTCAAGTTGATTATTTACATAATCTAATAATTTATTTACTGCCATAACTCCACCTCAATTACTATATCATAAACTTTAATATTATTAGTGTTATAACTCCTGGAACTCCTAGTAATGAAACGATACTAACGGTTGGAATATTAATAGGAATATTAAAACTTACTGAATTTAATATAACATTTATTCCATATAATACCAAAAATGCAAATATAATTTTTCTACCTATTTTAACTAGATATTTTATAGTTATCACCACTAAATTATATTACATCTATGATATTTCTATTCTATCTTTCATTGCTCTATCTATTGTTACACCATCTAAATAATCAATTTCTACTCCCATTGGAAGTCCATAAGGAAGTCTTGAAATTTTAACCTTTGACTTTTCAAATATTTTCTTTAAATACATCGTTGTGGCATCCCCCTCAATACAAGGTCGTAAAGCAATAATTATTTCTACATCTTCTAAAGCTTTTACTCGTTCTACTAAGGCGGCGATATTAATATCTTCTGGCCCTAAATTATCGACTGGCGAAATTAAACCATTTAATACGTGATACACCCCATTAAATGAATCACTCTTTTCAAATGTAAAAACATCTTTATAATTTTCAACTACACAAATTATATTCTTTTCTCTTAAAGGATTACCACAAACATTGCATTCTTCCTTATCTGTTAAAGCTCCACAACAACTACAAGCGTGTAATTCTTCCTTACATTCTTGTAAAGATGTTGCTAATTCTTTAACATCTTCTTCTGTAAAATCATTAATTGCTAAAGCCATTCTCTCAGCGGTCTTTTCCCCAATTCCTGGTAATTTTTTGAGCATTTCTATAGTTTTATCTAATACTTCTGGATAAATCATAATAACCCATTTAATGAACCACCTAAAGGTCCCATTACACTTTCAGTTTCCGCATCTACTTTTTTCATCGCATCATTAATTGCTAAAACTATCATATCTTCTAAAACTTCTTTATCATCACTAGATAAATCTACTTCTTTTATTTTTACCGATTTAATAGTTTTATCTCCTAAAACTACAACATCCACTAATTCACTAGATCCTGTAAACTCCTTCTTATTAATCTCCTCTTTCTTCTTCATAATATCTCGTTGCATTTTTTGTGCTTGTTGCATTAAAGCTTGCATATTCATATTTTCTTCATTCCTTTCTTTTATTCTACTTCGTAACCATTGTTACCAAATATTTCATTTGCTAAAGCTTCCAAATCGCTTACTGTTTCTTCATTATTACTGGTAGTAACATTTTCTTCCATATAATTATATTTATAACCTGTTTTTAGATTATTAATATATTCTTCTTTTATCTTATTCCATCTATCATTGGAAACAGCCACTACTTTATATGCGTGTCCATAAAATTTTACCATATCATTTTCTAATAAATCAATCTGTTTATTTAAAAGATCATTATTAGTATCTATTTTATTAGAAACTATACAATAAGTATCAGATGCTGCAACTGGTTCGGTATCTGCAATAAACGCCATTAATGACTTATTAGCATTTGCTTCATAAATCATAAAATCGCTCCACTTACTTTGAATATCTGTTAAATAACTCTTTTTAGCATTTACAAAACAATTATTAACTCTTATATCCACATTTATTGTAACATAATCATTATTTGGTTCTTCCGCAACTTCTGGAACTTCTTCTCTTTTTTTATTTTCTTCCTTAACTTCATTATTATTTGAATGTTCTGGATTATTATCTACTTTTTCCGGTTCTTCTTTAACTGTTTTATTGTCTTTTTCTACTTTCAAATTATTTCCCGGGAAATAATTATACTTTAAAAATATTACTTCTAATAGATCAAAAGTTGTCAAACTATTCTTACCATCTATAAAACATTTGTTCATATCTAGTATTAATTGATAAATCTTTTCAAAGTCCATATTTCCCGTATAAGTACCTTTTTCTAAATCAATTAATCTTTTTTTCAATATTTCAATTATCTTCTTAATTAATACTTGATAGTTAACCCCGCTATTTTTAATCTCATTTAATATTGTAAGCATTCTTTCAACATCATTATTTTCTAAAGTATTAATTAAATCTTCAATTTTTTCATTGGCAATCGTTCCAAATAGATTAGCTACATCATCAATATTTATATTATCTAATTGACTAGATATTTGATCTAGCATACTAAGTGCATCCCGAACTCCACCATTAGCTAGTAATGCAATCTCCCTTAATGCTTCATCACTTATTTTAATATTTTCTTTAAAAGCCACATTTTTTAAATGCTCTGTTAATAACTCATTACTAATTGGACGAAAGTCGAATCTTTGACAACGGGAAATAATCGTAATGGGAACACTTTGAATGTCAGTTGTTGCTAAAATAAAAACGATATTTGATGGTGGTTCTTCAAGTGTTAACAGTAAAGCATTAAAAGCACTTGTGGATAACATATGAAATTCATCAACTATATAAACCTTATATTTTGAGACTGTTGGAGCAAGTCTTATATTATTAATAAGCTCCCGTATTTCATCCACCCCATTATTTGAAGCAGCATCAATCTCAATAATATCCGGATTATTATCAAAATTCTTACACATATCGCATTCATTACAAGGATTTCCATCAATTGGATGCTCGCAGTTGATTGCTTTAGCAAATATTCGTGCAGAACTTGTTTTACCTGTTCCCCTAGGTCCTGTAAAAATATAAGCATGAGAAATCTTATCATTCTTTATAGCATTTTTTAATAATTTTGACGTCCATTCTTGACCAATTAAAGAATTAAAATCTTGAGGACGATATTTTCGATAAAGTACCTTATAATCCATAGCAAAACCTCGCTGTTCTTCTGTATATATTATACCACATAATAGCTATAAAACCACAAAAAAATGATATATTTATAATTTGCATATAATAAATATATTGTTTACCGTAAAGACTTAAAAAATTCATCCATCTTTTCTTTTAAAGTATTTTCTAATAACTGATCTTCTATTTTTTCATAAATCAAATCTACATGTTGATAATTATTTGTAGTATTATCTAAAAAATAATATATTTTTTTGATTCTACTATTCTTAATAACTTCCGTACACATTGAACATGGTTTCAAAGACACATATAACTCACATCCATCTAAACGCCAGTCACCTAGCTTCTTCGCTGCTTTATTAATCGCTATAATCTCTGCATGACCCGTAACTATTTTTTGAGATTGCCTATTATTATAACCACGTCCAACAATTATACCATCCTTAACAACTACTGCTCCCACTGGTATTTCTCCTAAATCAAAAGCCTTTGTTGATAATTTTTTTAATTCTCTTAATATTTTATTCATACATTTCACCTACAAAAAAAGTGCACACACTTAGAGGATCTTATGGCTGCTGTATTCCTACTCTGACCAGGTTCAATCATAAATGTTGCACAAGTTAATTCTATCAAATAGTTAGTTAATAATCAAATAATGTTCCACGTGGAACATTAAATTTTTCATCTAAAATGTTTAAAAAGAAAAAAAATATAATTAATAAGTTAATATATGTAAAAAAATATTAAAGAAATCATAAATCGTATATACCAATGTTCCACGTGGAACATATAGATACAAAATATTGGTAATTAATAGTTTGCTAAATATTTTATGATTTAATCGTATTAAAAAATTTATAAACTAATGATCATATTCCGATGTTCCACGTGGAACATATTAATTATATTTATCTATCAATTTTATATAATTTATATTTAAGTTTTAAAAATATGAAATCTATTTTCATTAATGTGCATAAATTAAAATATAAATAAGTATTACATTACTATAGTTAAACTAAACAAAAAAATATTTCATTAATCATTTTATATTTATTAAGAACAATAAAATATTAAATGAAAAGTATTTATTAATATAAATGTTCCACGTGGAACATCAAGTTTAATTAATAATCAATATTATATACCAAATATCTAATATAAAGCTTAACTAAATAGCCGATTATTAAATTGTAAATAAAAAATATGTTAATAACTATTAGAATATTCTCGAGGAGTTTCATATAATTTTTCTAAATCATATATGTTTCACGTGGAACATTATTAATTATGTAAATAACTTTATATTTAATGTTCCACGTGGAACATTAAAAAAGAGAAGATTAATTAATCTCTTCTCCCTTAATTACTTCAGCATTCACTCCTGAAGTAGAATCTTCTTCTTCAGCATCTAACAAACTAATCGTAGATACAAATTGATCATCCTTCAAATGAATAAGTCTAACACCTTGCGTAACTCTACCTAAAGTAGAAATTTGTTCAAGTGGCATCCGCATAATCATACCAGAGTTAGTAATAATTACAACGTCTTTACTATCTCCTACAATTTTAAATGTTGATAACTTACCATTCTTTTCAGTAACATTTAAGCCTTTTACCCCTTTGCTTCCTCGTTTAGTTTCGCGGAAATCACGAACATATGTTTTCTTGCCGTAACCTTTCTCCGTTACAATAAGAACTTCATCATCGTCACTGGCTATCTCCGCACCAATACAAGTACTATCAGTTAAATTAATACCTCTAACACCACTAGCACTACGTCCCATAACTCTTACTTC
>CANQHM010000031.1 GCA_947623845.1 uncultured Bacilli bacterium
TTAAAACTCTTAAGCCCTTGTATTATAAGGCATCTTCACATATTTGGTGAGAAGTTTATTCTCACCCCCCCGTCAAGGCAAAGTTTTAGTTGCATTTTCTGTAAATTTGTGTATATAATATATATAGGAACAAGAAAAGAGATACCATTTCGCATGTGGTGCTCATTTCATAGTTCGTTAAGCGTGTGCACCCAAGTAAGGGTGTTTTATTTTTTATCGTTTATTATGCGAGAAATTAAAACAAGTATTACGACAAGCATAATTAAAGAATCGATCGCCAAAACCTCCCTGTCTTTTCCTTTTTCATATGCATTCCTCCCTCCGTTTATATTTTTTTTATAAACGAACTAGAGGAAATAAAACACCATCAATGGTATCTCTTAAGTACATTATATTACACAATTAGTTAACTTGTAAAGAATTATTTTTATTTTTTGTAAAATAAAAATTTTATTGCATATATTCCTATTCTTAGTAGATTTTTTACTTTTTCTATGAAATAATTAATTTGAGGTGGTTAAGATGCCAAAAATCGATAAAGATGATAATAACTATATTTACTATTGGGTTGGTAAAAATATTAGAAAGTATCGAAAATTAAAAGGTTGGACTCAAGCGAAATTAGCGGAAAAATGCAGTTATACAGAAAATTTTATTGGGGATTTAGAAAATGAAACTTTTAAAACTTGTTCTTTAAATACCTTATACCATATCTCAAAAGTATTAGGCGTTCATATTAGACAGTTATTTGACGATTTAGATTAATTAATCATATAAAAAGAGCTAGCAAAGCTCTTTTATTTTCTTAATCCTAATCTTCTCATATCATCATCTATTTCTTTACATACCCCATTATAATCAATTAATTCTTTATATTTTTCTATTTCTTTTTGTAATAATTCTATACCTAACATAGAATATATCTCATTAGGTCTACCATAAGTACTTTCAATCATTGGTAATATTAAAGGTGAAGCATATTTATCTCTTTCAATATCTTCTGGTTCATATTCTTCTTCAAATTTCACATATTTAGTTATAGCTTCTTTATTATTAATTTTTCTTATTTTAGGATTTTCCATTAACCAGTATATATTTTTATCAAATATAAGTCCTGCAGAAGTATCAATTATAAAGTGTTTATCATCTTTTGTAATTATTTCTACAACACAATGGTCCGCATACATTGGATCATCTCTAATAAACCTAGGATTTAATTTTATACTATCTACGGAAGCATAGATAAGATTTACATCATCTTCTTCATCTAGGAAAGCTTTCGCCATTAAAAGTGCTCTATCATAACAATATCCATTCGACAACCCTTCTGATAATAAAATTATTGATGCCGGTATGCCCCCATTATATATAGTTCGTAATTTTTCAATTATTTCTTCACTATAAAGAGAAATTTTTTGGTGCTTTATTCCCCATATTAATAATCTTTTATATTTATAATTATGTACATACCATTTCATTTTTTGTAATGTCTTATCCACTTAAAACACCCCTTTTTTTAAATTTTGTATATAATACCATACTCACTCACAAAAATCAAACCAAAAAAGAAGCATCTTACGCTTCTTCATCACAATCACAATCATTTAGTTCATCATATTTTTTAATTAATGAATTATATTTTTCATCAATTTTCTTTTGTGGTACTTCTTCTAAAGTATACCACCCTTTTTGAAATGCTAAGTTATATAAAGTTCTTTGGGCTTCTTGAATCTCTTCACTAAATTCTTTAAACTTTTCATATAATTCATTATTACTAGCTTCATTTAATGCTATCGCCATATCGACATTCATATGTTTTTCACTAGATAAGATATCCGTTAAGTAATCCCGATCATTTAAACTAATCGTTGCTGGTACTTTAGTTTCTTCATTTTTAATTTTCTTTTCCATAAATACCTCCTACTCTAGAATTTTTAAAAGTTTATCACAAATACTTTTGTGCATACAACTTACTCTTTCTAATTCCTCTTTGATATCATTATCTTCTACTAATTTACTAAATTCATGTGCTTTCTTACATACAATAAAATTCCATTCAAAAATATCGGCAATATAGGCGATATCTTTAGTTGAAATCATTTCTGGAACTTTATTCATAACATCACCACCATTAGTAGTATGATACTTATACATTATCTTATTCTAGAAGTAATTGGTAATTAAAAAATACTGTTTTTATTTTGAAACAGTATTTTCATTTTTTAAAATCTTTTCTACTCCCAAATATGGTAGTAAGGCACAAGTTTTTCTATTTTCTTGATTATGAATGTTATCATAACATTTACTTAAGTTTAATTTATCACTAAGAGTTCCTTCTTCAATAAATTCCTTATAATCTTTAATATAAGACCCTACTTCATCTAAAGTTTTCCCAATTAATTCTTGTAACATGATACTTGCTGAAGACGTTGCAATAGCACAAGCTTCCCCATCAAAATAACCATCTACTATTTTGTTATCTTTAATTTTTAAATAAATATTTAAATTATCTATACAAGAAGCATTATTACTATTCGCTTTTAAATATTCTTGATCATTTATAGTTTCTTTATGAAATGGATGTAAATAATTATCCATTATAATTTCTCGATTATCCATTTAAATCATCTCTTTTAATATTTTTTCTCTATCACTTAATAAACTTACTAATTTATCTATTTCGTCTTTAGTATTATAAAAATATAAACTTACTCTTACGGTATTTCTCACCCCGATTTTATCTTTTAAAATTTTAGCACAATGATTTCCAGCCCGTACACAAATATTATATTTGTTTAAGTAAACGGCGATATCTTGACTAAATATTCCATCAACGTTAAAGGCGATGATTCCCGAATCACTTTCTTCATTTATAATATCAATATAAGAAATATTCTTAAGTTTTTCTAACAAGTATCTTCTTAAATCTTGTTCATAATAAGTTATATTATCTAACCCAATTTTTTGTAAATACTTAATGGCTGCTCCTAAACCAATCGCTCCCGCAATATTTTGGGTCCCCGCTTCTAACCGAAACGGAAGTTCTTTTAAGATTACTTCATCTTCATTATCAAATGTTTCATTCATTCCGCCTCCTAAATACGTTGGAACAAATTCTTCTAGTAATTCTTGTTTACCATATAAAACCCCAATACCAGTAGGTCCGCACATCTTGTGCCCTGAAAATACTAAGAAATCCACATCACTATCCGTTACATCAACTTTACGATGAGCGATACTTTGCGCCGCATCCACTACCACAAAAATATTATTTTGATGGGCAAAAGATGTTATTTCTTTTATCGGTCTTACATCCCCAATAACATTAGTTATCTCGGCTAAAGATATTACTTTAGTTTTGGGAGTAACTATTCTTTTAATATTTTCCATTGTTACATAGTTATTATCATCTAACTCAACATATTTAATGATAATTCCATTCGTTTTAGCTAATCTAAACCATGGTAAAACATTCGATGCATGTTCACTTTTGCTAATTACGACTTCATCGCCCGCTTCTAGTAAATTGGCAAAAAAGTCATTAACAAGCATATTTAAAGAAGCTGTTGCTCCACTAGTAAAGATTATTTCTTCCCTTTTCTTCGCATTAATGAATTCTTTTACTAAGTTTCTTGCTTTTTCATATTCTTGATCAACTTTTAAAGAAATATCATAATCTCCTCTATGCGCATTTCCCGTATAATTATTATAATAATCATTAATGGCATTAATAACATCATATGGTTTAAATGTCGTCGCTCCATTGTCAAAATAGATAATATCTTGTTTTAACATTGGAAAATCTTCTCTATTCATAACTTCCACCTCCTCTTATTCTTCTATAATATTTTATTCTTTTATAGTATGCTAGAAGTATATAAAATTCCCTAGAAAATTTGATTTTTTATTTTAACATACTATCTTTAGAATGTAAATATTATCTTAAATAGAATAATTCAATGAAAGAAGAAAGAATTTCTTTACTTTTACTACCTTCTAAAGCCCCAATAACACTACCATTTTGAATAACATAAGTTGTAGGGGTTCCATCTAGGTAAACATAATCAGCTAGTTCTATTTTTTCATCAGTCGTCATCGTCGTTGTATTAAGGCGATACATTTTTAATTCCATTTCTTCCATAGTTTCTTCTAATACTGGTTCAAAACGGGCACAATATCCACAACCATCTTTTACGATAACTACTAAACTTTTATTAGAACTTTTAAATAAGTTTTTAAATTCTTCAAAAGTTAAATCGGTAATATTATCCGTTAATTCTTTTTGTTTAACACTATCATCTACTTTAACATTAGGTGTTGGTTGTTTATCTTCGCTAACTACCGATTCGCCATAATCAGTTTCTTCCTCACTTAGAGTTGGGTAGTCATATTCCGCAATATTATTACGATGGGCGAATAGGAACCCTATTCCTGTCCCTGCTAGTAAGACCATTACTACTACTAAAATATTAATTATAATTTGTTTTTTGTTTTTCATTTTTTATCTCCTTCTTTCTCCTATCTTAACCATTTTTCATCATCACATTCTGTTACACATTTCGCTCCATATTTTTTTAATAATTTATATTTTTGCTGATAAGCTAAACACTTTTCGGTATAACTTGGATCAATATCTCCCCAGCCATTTTTATAAGATGCACAATCACTATGCCCTTTATCAATGATATAATCGAGTACTGTCGCATCACTCTTAGAATTAATATCATATTTAGCATTTATATCCATTCCTATACTAACATATACCGGAACTGTTTGTTCTATTTCTTCATATGAAGCATAATCCATTAAATATTTATAAAATTCTCCATCATATTTATTAAATATTCCTCCAAGCTCATAATATCTTTTAAAATCTTCATTAGATAATGTTCTTCGTTCAGCATAAAATTCATATTCACATATTGTTCCATCATTTTCTTTGATTAAATATTCTAAATTTTCTTTCGTAGTTAAATCCGATTCTAAACATGATTTTGAATCAAGCAATTGATGATATTTTAAAGTATAATTAGCAAGTTTTTGTAATTCATTAAAATCTTTTTCTGGAAAAGTAATATCTAAATCTTCAAATTTACTTACTCCATTCAAATAACTTTCTATTTTAGAATGATAAGAATCCGGAAATTCTACTAATTTACATAATAATTCAAAAGTTTCTTCATCTTCATTTATTACCGCTGTTATTAAAGAAATATCAGCATATTCATATGATAATTTTTTATCATTATTTAATAAATATTCTAAATATTCTTTAGGTAATACATTGGGCGTATTTTTATAACTTTCATAAATCTCTTTATTCTCTAATTTATAATAAATTTTATATATTTCTTCATTACCAGCACTAATGATTTCATTAATAGTTTCATCTGTTAAAGACTTCTTTTTAACATAATATACAAAAGATGGGCAGTCACTATCTTCGATTATTTCTTTTAATTCTTTATTAGCATATTTAGTTGTCGAGCAAGTGTTTTTAATCAAAGTTTCCATTTCTTTTCTTTGCTGAATATTCATAATAATTTCATATCCAATAGTAGCAACAATTGCTATAAATAAGATAATAATTATAATTTTTACAACAAAGGT
Source organism: uncultured Bacilli bacterium (assembly GCA_947623845.1). The sequence goes on from CANQHM010000031.1 coordinate 5,611, forward strand.
TTCTATCTTTTGATATCTTTTTTCTAAAACTTCATCAGGTAAAGTACCCACTTTTCTTTTGCAATATATACACACTTTACATTGATCATCAATAAGTTTACCACAATGAACACATTTTATTTTAGCCATATCTTATCTCCTTTTACAAACACATCTGCCTTCAAAATAACTATAACTACATTTATTGTAAGTATCAGATTTAGAAGCACACCATTCTTGATTATAATTTGGTTCATCACTACCATTATTAGAGAAAATACTAACTATACAAATTACTACAACTACTACTATGGCTCCTACTCCAATTACTGTTCCAATATTATTTGATGTTTTTGTATTTTTTTCAATTTTTATATTACTTAACATATTTTGAATATTTTCTAAAGTCTTGATAATTTCTTCTTCACTAGCAATAACTTCTTTTAATAAATCTTTTTCTTTATTGGTTAATCCTTTAACCATTATTATAAGATCATCAATATATTTTCGTTCTTCATTACATTCATATGCTGAAAAATTATCATACTTTTCTTTTAATTCGTTAAATTTTTGGTAATACTTATTTATTATTGTAATTAAATCTTTATTTTCTTTTTTAAAATTGTCTAACTCTTTTTCATGAAGAGAAACCTTTTTATCATGATTTTCTTTTTGTTCTTTATATTCTTTTATTAGTTTATTTAAATATTCTTTTTTAGTATCTTTTTCTAACTCATTTTCAATATATATTTTTTCTCCTAGAGGTAATTCTTTTTTAGCTTCAAAATCTCCCATATCGAATTTTTTCTTTTCAAAGAAAAATTTTTCTATTTTTGGTTCTTCATTTCTATAATTATTTTTTTCTAAAAATGCCCCATAATATAGTTCATTTACCTCATACATAAAGATTGGTTCATAGGAATAACCTTCATACTTTATAGAAGTTCTAAATACTTTAGGAATTCTTTTTATTTTTAATAATTCATCATATTTTTCTCTATCAAGTACTTTCGTTACAACTATTCCCAATTTATCATGTTTAATATCAACCTCGGCTTCACAAAGCATAAAATTATACTTATTTTGTAGTGCAAAATCTTCATATTTATTTTGATCTGTTCCAAAATCAGTAACACGGGAAAGCCATACTGATAATAATTCAGTTTCACTAAAGTATTTACCATCAATAATAGCATAACTAGCTTTAGGAGGAACTATGTGATAAGGTTCTTCTAAACGTTTAACGCCAGTTTCTTCTTCAACTTTTATATCTTCTAAATATAAGCCAATTATTTTTCTTTTACTAGAAACCATTATTAACTTCCTCCTTTTATTTGATAGTACTCTAATATACTACTAGATATATTATGACCTATTTTGGTTAAATTTTCAACCATCCATTTAGCATCATCCATATCATCATGAAATGCTGTTTCAATTAAAACTCCTCTTTCGATATTTAAAGGATTTACTTCTCCTAAAGAACCTTCCGCATATCTTATCCCACTAGCGGTATTCCTATTCTGATACGGGTAGACACTATATAAGTTTTCAAATATTTTAGATGCTACATCATAACCATGGGAATACTCATCATGCACGTAAACTTCAACTCCCTGGGTATCGTGATTAACACTACCATTTGAGTGAATCGCAAGATGGAGATCACTTTTATACCTTCGTGATTCTGCTAACCAATCCATCATCCCATTTTTGGCATTTAAATCACTTCGGTAGACGATAACTCCCGCCGCTTTTAAGTCTCTTTCTACGACATCCGCAAGTTTGTTCATCATAATTCTTTCACTGGAGTACCCACTCCCTGTCGCACCCAAATTATATGTTTGATTAGAAGGACTTAAATAAACTACAACATCATGATCGTGATAATTAATTTCATAACTTCTAATGGCACTATCTTCATACCCTTTCTTCTTCGCGGCCACTTTTAACTTATCACCATTTCTTAAAGAAAGAGGTCCTTTATATAAAATACCATATTGTAAAGGGTCTTTCCCATTTAAAGTATAATAAATACTCGCATCTTTCGTATGGGTATTTAAAGTAACCATCGTCCCACTAAGTAAATTTTCTTCATAATAATCTAAATAAACGGGCATGACTTTGGAACTTTCTAAAATATTTATTTTTACATTAGCTCTTTTGGCAATCTCATAAAAGTTTTCATATACTGCTACTACTTCAATATTATAACTTGTATTAGCTTTTATATCTTCTAAAGGAATTATGCCTTTATCATTTTCAATCTTATAGGTTTTAACAAAAGTTTCCCCCTCATAAAGATTTATCTCTTTTTTAGTACTACCATCTCCCCCTTTAGTTTCGACTACAATATCTTCTAAATTATAATTTTTATCATTAACTAAATTAGTTATATTAATATCACTTACTAAAGTTGGATTATTATAGAAATTATAACTACTTAAAATTCTTCCCTTATTATTTTTTAAAACGGCGGTAAGTCTTCCTTCGTATTTTGCTACTCTTTCATAAAATAAAGAAATAGCATTACTATTAATCGGGGTTTCATAAATTACTTCGTTTTTATAAAGAATTTCTAAGTGGTAACCTTTATCAACGACATCTCCATCTAAGAAGAAACCAAAATTTTGATTACTTTCGATAATATGATTATTTTCTTTAAAACTAGGATCCGTTGAGGTATACACATACGTATTACTAGAAGTTAGTTCATCCCCTTTTTTATTATGAGCAATGACTTTAAAAGTTAATTTTTCATTTAATTTTGCATTTAAATTATCTAAACTGGATTCTTCTTTATCAACTTCAGCATAAAACTTCGTATTATTATTTTTATCTAAAGCATAAACTTCATAAAATATCGCATTATTACTTTTTTCAAAGATTAAATTTAATTTATCATCTTTTTCTTCAATTTTAATAATTTTAAATTCACTTAATTTAGGACGATATATACCTAGATATAAAAATAAAAGACAAATAGCAGTACTTAAAATTAATAAGCTACTTACTAAAATAGTTATTTGTCTTTTACTTTCCATAATATAACACTTCCTTTATACTTCTTCTTTATTTTTTAATGATTTAAACACTTTCTTCCATAAATCTTTTGAAGAATAATTTAATATTCCCACTTTGTATACCCTAATTCCGTATCTGAAGATTACAATGCATGTTGCTAAAAGGATACCGACACTTAACCATAATTCCCAAATCGTTGTTTCTCCTAGCCAAAATAAGGTTGGTGCTACTAAAGCCGATAAGAAAGGCATAAAACTTACAATTTTTATAAATATCGCCCCATCAAAGACACTCGCCATTAACCCAAGATAATAACCAGCCATTAAAAGAATCATTAACGGAGTTTGTAATTGTTGATAATCTTCGATATTCGTTGTCATACTTGCAAGAATAGATGCTAATAAAGCATAGATTAAGAAACTTAGAATAAATAATACTAACACTGCTGGCAAAGATTTAACAATTAACGCAAGCATTCCACTATTCTTTAACATATCAATAATTCCTTTAATATCAAAACTAGAACCTAAAGCACTCGTTGTAAAGTTACCATTTATTAAAAATCTAATTCCTAAGGCCACGGCCCCATAACCTAACATTAATAATAATTGCAATATCGAAAACAAAGTTGAAGAGATAATTTTGGAAAATAAATGAGCTTTAGGACTTACATTAGAAATAATTATTTCCATACCTCTGGTGGCTTTTTCATCATTAATCTCTGCTCCAATCATTTGCACTAATATAACAATAAGAATAAAGAATGGAATTAAGAAAATCATAATTACACCCATACTCATAATATCTTTGGCTTCACTATCACTAGCATCAGGATTAGTTACAATATTTTCAATATTAATCGGTGCACTTACCGATGCTAAAACATTGGGATCAATATTAGATTGTTCTAAAGCATATTCACTTTTTACTGTTCCTAAAGAACTATTAATAAGTTCTTTCACGACAAGTTCTAAGGCATTATAGCTATATACTTCCGCTTCCATATAGTTATCCACACTGGGATTTATCGCAATAACAATATTTTCTTTTTCTTCTTCTAATTTCTTAGTTAAATCGTCTAACTTTTCTTCACTACTTTGTAGTTCATAATTAGCCATATCACTAACTGTTTCTTTAATTGTATTAAAATAGGTATTAAACTTATCATAAACTCCAACGTTATCTATCACATAAATTGTCTTTTCAGTTTTGAAGTCCCCACCAAAAGCATTAATTATTGTATCAATATTTACTATTAACACTAATAAAACCAATAACAAGACATTAACTACTTTAAACCATTTGGTATTAATCTTTTTTGCTAAGCTTTGTTTAATTAAAAATTTAGTCTTGGTTTTCATATGCTTCACCTACTATACTTACAAATATTTCATTTAATGATGGTTCTTCTACCACAAATTTGGTAATTTCCTTACCTTTTTTAACGACATCAAAAACTTTTGGCGCAATATTTTCATTAAGAATTTTAACAATTATTTCATTAGCTTCTTCCACAATCTCTGTAACCCCATCAATTTCTAAGATTTTTTCTAAATCAACATCCCCAACAATATGAATATTCTTTTTGCCAAAATCTTTTTTAATTTTTTTAAGATTTCCAGCTAAAACACTTTTACCATTTACTAAGACGACGAGATTTTCACAAAATTGTTCAACTTGTTCCATCCGATGCGAAGAAAAGATTATCATACTTCCGTTCTTTTTACATTTTCGAATCGCTTTCATAAATAGTTCGGCGTTTAATGGGTCTAACCCAGAGAATGGTTCATCTAAAATAAGTAATTTAGGGTTATTAATCACCGCGGTAATAAACTGAATTTTTTGTTGGTTACCTTTACTTAATTCTTTAATCTTTCGCTTTTTATATTCTTTGATATTGAAAAACTCTAACCATTCATCTAATCTTTTAAGAACTTCTTCTTTAGTTAAACCTTTTAATACACCATAATAAATAGCTTGCTCTTCGACCGTTAATTTGGTAAGTAAACTTCTTTCTTCGGTTAAAAAGCCAATAGTATCGGTTACAGAGTAATCAATAGGTTTATCATCTAAAGTAATACTTCCTGCACTTTTAGAAAGTAAACCAATAATCATCCTAAAAGTCGTTGTCTTCCCCGCTCCATTAACTCCTAAAAGACCAAAGATTTCGCCCTCTTTAACGGTAAACGATAAATTATCAACTGCTTTAAAATCCCCATAATATTTCGTTACATTTTCTACTTTTAGCATTATATCACCTACTTCTTAAATTATATCATACCTAATCTCTCAATTAAAAATGTTTTATTACCTTCTTTAATTTTATAAGAATCTCTTATCTTCGTTTTAAGCATGGTAATTAGTTTAGGATTTTGATACTCTTCACAAAAACCTATAACTAATACGGGATCTTCTGTGGCCATAACTTGTAACAACCATGCCATTCCCATTAAAACATAGTAATCATCATTTTTAATTTTCAAGAGTTTTCTTACTATTTCTAGATTATCATACTTATTAACATAAAAATTTAATAATGTTACTAACCCCACTCTTATATAATAGGGATTAGAACTTTTTAAAAGTTTAAAATATTTATTAATATACTTATTAGGATTTTTTAAAAGAAATTTTTGGGAACTACAATAACTATCACATAAAGCCCAATTATCGATTTTATCTAAATAAGGATAAAAATAATTGGCATCTTGTAGGGATACTAACCCATAAATAAATACTTCTTCAAAATACGTATCGGTAGCATTTTCTAAAAAACTTTGGTAATTACCTTTTCCTATTTCTTGGGCAATTTTCCTTAGTACCGGAAATTTAATACCCAAGATAGTGTACTTAGTTTTAATAATCTGCACATTAAAAGAAGCATACTTATTATCTTTTAAACTTTTTAAGTATGTTAAAAATTCTTTATAATCTTTTTTATCCCATTTCGTTTTAACTAAATTCATGTTACTTTTCATATTGCTTAACATTATCCGGATTTAATGCTACTAAATTAAGGTTATTATCTAACACGGCGGTTTGAATCTCCCCATTAACTCTATAAGTATAACTAGCATAATTTTTATTTTTAAATTGTTCTTGTAAATCCGTTATCTCCATATCTAAATAATCTTCTAAAAATATTTTTACTTTTTCTTCGCGATTAGTTTTAACTTCTTCTTCTAAATTAGTTATTTTTGCTTCTAAGTCATTAATATTACTAGCATATCGCCGATCATAAACGCCCATTACGATTACTAAAAAAATACATAAAAAGACTAAAGAACTTACTAAATACTTCATATTATCACCATATATTTTATTATACTATACTTTTCTATTCTTTTAAAGTAGGAATATTTTTGGCAAAATAAAAAGAGTTTCATCTCTTTAATTAAGTAACTTATTTAATTGTTTTAAAACTCTTAAGAATTCTTCTTCACGATCATACGTAAATAAAATATTAGATTCTGTTTTTACTTCTTCTTGAGGTTCTAAAGACTCATTAACCGGATTTTGATTATCAATTTTTTTGATACTTATCCCCTCATTATTACTTTCTTTTTCATAATTTAAATCATAATTTTTATGTTGTTTAATTAATTCATCATAGCTAATAATCGCTTTTTCTTCTTGTTCGGTTTCATAATCAGTTAAATCAATATTATTATAAGGGGTATGTTCATCTATTTCTTTAGATAATGCTACTAAATCTATGTCCCCGTCATTATCTTCTTCGATTTCTTCTTCCTCTTCTTCCGTACTAGTTCTTACAATATATACTAAAGACACCATGAGAATTATTAATACTAACACGGAAAAATATAGAACATAGTCTACAAAAGTTAGTGATTTTAAAAAACTTATAATATCCGTAATAATACCGGTCATATATCTCACCACATCATTATTTTATCATTAAATACTAAGAAAAAAAATATCTAATTTCTAATTTACACTGTTTTAGTAAATACTTTTGTAAAAATATTGTAAATTTAATTAGATATTTTACGCTATCGTATAAGGATTATTTTTAGTTCCATCTCCCGTTACCGTAACATTCTTATTTAAGTTAATTACTGGTCTTATACCTTTTTCACTAGTTATTAAAGTACTATCTTTAATTTCATCAGTATAAGCATTTACAGAATATACATATAACTCATTAGTATTATTATTTTTATAACTTGGACTCATCGTCCACCATCCATTAAGGATTTGGTTATTAGATAAGTAAGTTTTAGTATTGCTACTAAAGTTTCCCGCTAGTAAGACTTCATCAATCGTAATTAGCCCAATTTTTAAAGACATTCTACTATTACATTTAAGAGACGGTGTTCCATTACTTAAATTTTTAAATCCCGCATAAGTTTCTTGATAACCTATTGTTTCTAAAGGGGTGTAATCGGTACAGAAGTTATTTGCAATTATTTTATCTTCTACTTCTTTTAAATTGCTTTCATACCAACTATTTAAGAATAAATTAATGGCACTATCACTAAATTTATAACTGTCTAAATAATTGCTTTCGGCGACTTGATTGTAAATCGTGGTTTCATTTAAGATACCATCTAAGATTAAACGGACACTATTATCGCCATTAATTCTTACAATGCGCCAGGTAAGATTGGCAAAATTCACATAGTTATTTGTAACACTTCCTCGGAAGTAATAAGAAGTACCTAAATCATCTTCGCTTTTTATAAGTCCTTCACTAGTTTCGGCATTTTCTTTACCTGGAGTAGTTAGTGGCTCAGCTACTGGGTTATTTTCTAAAATAATACTTGCAAAACTTTTAACCATTTCTTGATCTTCCGCAATAACATTATTTAAAATTTCAACTTTAATTTTACCCCCAATTTCTCCTATAGTATCCGTTTTATTAACAACTTTTAACGTATAATGTTGCGTAGTTTCTGCTCCAATTTTAACTTGGTTAATTATCTCACTCGCATCTTTAGGAAAATTACCATTAGTAATCGTCCCGCCCCCATTAGTTGACGTAATATCTAATCCTACTTCGCCATTAATAACATTTATAACATCATCAAATCCTAAAGAATAATACACATCACTACTACTGCTGTTAGTTACCGAAAAATTAAGTTCATAAGTATCATTCGGCGCAAAATTAGGACAACTTATTTCTTCATTTTCAAAATAAGTTATACTTAAATTACCGACTGTTACAACTAAAGAACTATCCTCTTCTTCTTTAGAAGGTTTAGGAGAAAAAGCGTAAGATACCCCTACACAAGACACAACAATTAGTAATAATAGGATTACTACTAAATATACCTTATATTTTTTTGTTATGTTTTTTCTCATCATGGGCATCTATCCTATCTATTAAAATTATAACAAATTTTTGATATGAATAACAAGAAAAAATTCACAAAAAATTAAATTTTTTATAAAAAAAAGATAAGACCTAAATCTTACCTATTTTAAAGATGCTATAAGTTCATCTTTTTTCATTGTA
>CANQHM010000032.1 GCA_947623845.1 uncultured Bacilli bacterium
CCTTATGATTTTTCCTTATCTACCGATTATGAATATAACACGCTTACTAGTGCGTATGATTTAGAATACGCTAATGTTTCAACTATTAATAAAATGGCTTTATTAGGACATACTTTAACCAAAATTATGGAAGATAAAAACGTCGGCGCTAAAAAATATTTCTTTAAAAGTGAAGATATTAAAAGTTATTTATTAAAGATGTATGATATTAATTATGATGATTATAAATTAGATTCTAGTAGTAATGCCTTAGTTACAAGTAGAGGGGTAGAATTATTTTATAATGATAAAGTTTTTAATACCGATGGAAAAGATGTAAATCCTAGTTTAAATAGATTTATTAGTAATTATGTTTATAATAACAATACTTTAACTATCTATGAATATGTTAGTGATACCCAGAGTGTAGAATATATAAAACATCATCAAGTAGAACTAACAAGATATAAACATACTTTTAAAAAGAATGATAGCGGATATTATTGGTATTCTACGGAAAAAGAAAATAAAGAAAGAACATTTATTAGTACTGGTAGTGATAATAAAGATAATAGAGGGTTAGGAGCATCTATTGCTTTAACTCCGGAATTAAGAAGTAAAACGCTAAATTTAATTCCTTATTTTTGTGGAAGTAATGATTATAATGAAAGATATATATATAACAATTACTATCCTAGTGTTAGAACTAAGTTTGATAATGCCGTTAAGTTATTAGTTGATACCGAAGGTAATGGGTCTTGTAACGTTAGTAATCCAAATGGTTGTTATTTTAGTTTAGATAGAATAAAACCATATTATATTAAGTTATTTGGTAGTGCAAATTATGATAAAGATGCGGCTTATTTAAAAAATACCAGTGATGCTAGTTATAAAGATAATAGTTATTTATATAAATTAAATTGTACTAATTATCCTGCTACTAATAGATTTATAGAAGAAGTAGGAGAAGTAGTTAATTTAAATGATAGAATCGAAATATATGTTAGAGGAGCATTTGTTAATACAATTAAAACTCCTACGGGAAGTAAAGTAAGATATTATAAAGATTTTCAATATAATGACTTTATTTTAGAAGTTGATAATAGTAGTATTGTTGTTGATAAAAGTAACTTTGCCGTTTATAAGTATGTCTTATTAAAAGAAAATGATAATTATTATTTTGATCATATAGAAAGAATTAGATAAGATGGTAAATCATGGATTTGAGGCTTTTTATGATAAAGATAGTAAAATATTAATATTAGGTAGTTTTCCTAGTATTGTTTCAAGAGAAGAGAATTTCTATTATGCTAATCCTTCTAATCGTTTTTGGAAAGTTTTAGAAATTCTTTTTGAAACTAAACTGAGTACTTTAGAAGCAAAAAAGAAGTTTCTTACTGCGTATCATATCGCTTTATATGATTCCATCTTAGCTTGTGAAATAAAATCATCTAGTGATAGTAGTATTAAAAAAGTAATTCCTACGAATTTAAAAGAAATAATAGATAATAGTAAAATTAAAATGATCTTTTGTAATGGTAAGACCTCTTATAATTATTATATGAAATATAATTATCCTAAAGTTTTAATAACTCCTATAGTTTTACCTAGTAGTAGTGCTGCAAATGCTAAGAAAAGATTAAATGACTTAGTAGAAGAGTATAAAGTTATTAAAGATTATCTTTTAGTATAATGAAAAAAATACAGCTATGTGGTTTTATTAATTGTAATTAATGATATTTCTTGAGATAATAAACTTAAGCAGGTGAAAAGTATGAACGAATATAAAAGAAATGTTGTTATTGTAGGGTTAAGTAAAGACGAAAAAGAAAGTTTAAATTTAAAAGATATTAAAGAATTAAATTGGCAAGATAAAGATATCACCCATCGTTTTCCTCATCTTATATTTGTTGATACTTTAGAAGAAGCTTTAAAACATCAAGGATTCTTGTTAATCACTCCTAAAGATTATCATGGGTTAGATAATTATACTTATGAAAAGAAATATCGTTATAAATATAAAAATTATTATCAAGTTTATTTTATAAATAAGGGTTATGCGGGATTTTCCGAACCCCTTAGAAAAATAAAAGAAATAGGAATGACTCAGCTAAGGTTATTGAATAATGAAAGATTATTAAATAGTTATTTAGAATATATTAATTTACAAAAGAGTATCGAAAAATTTACGAAGAAAAGAAATGATAATATTGAAAAATTAAATAACTATTTAAAAAATAAGAAAGAAGTAACGATAGAGGAAGTTCAAAAAGACTTAAATATGTCTTATCGGAGCGTTAAAAGATATATGATAGATTTATATAATAAGTATCAAACTGTTATTTATGATCCTTATAAAAAGAAATATTTTTATACAAAATAGAAGTACGAAATGTACTTCTTTTTAAGTGTTTATAAGGAAAAGTATTGAAATTTTTTGCCGACGTTTTACTTGTGTTCAGCATAAAAAAATCTTTTATGTTATATTGTTAACGAAAGGAGGGAAGAGTTTTGGATTTTGTAAACTTGCTCTTATCTGCTCGCGATAATATTATTGATCAATTACTACTTCTAAAAAAATATAAGAAGAAGAGGGAGGTAAAAAGATATATTAAACTGGCTATGCAAGAATGTTCACCTTTTATAAGATATTGTATCAATAAATATTATTATGACTTAGATGTAGAAAAGGTTCCGATCCCCCAAAGTTACTACCCACATATTTATGCTTTACAAAATAAGTATATTAAGAAACTTATTGGTGATATAGAGGATGCTAAAGACCAAATAATTATTTTAAGTAAGCATAAAAAAGAAAAAAGGGTAGAAGAATTTGTGGAAACGTTATTTTATCATCCAATGTTTAAAGTAGAGTATGTAAGGTACTTAATTTTACATTATTATTATGGTTTAAATGTTCCTAATGTAACACCTGATGAGAAGACATTAAATATTAAGTTATTTGACTTAGAATATAAGAAGAATAATAAGATAAGTTCTTTAGAAAAAGAACAACAAAAGAATTTAAAACGTAATAAGAAGATTAAGGTAGGGGATAAAGTAAAAATCTTAGAGGGACCTTTTAAAACCTGTGAAGGAGTAGTTAAAGAGATTAAAGATGATGAATTTATGATAGAGGTTATATTATTTGGAACCAGTACCCCTATTGATATTGATAAATATACGAAATTAGAAAGGATTAGAAAATAATGAAAAAACGTATCGAATTACATTTTATTTCATCTTATTCATATAAGATGGAAAGAAGTATTATAACTCCTAGAATGTTAATGGAGTTTAGTAAGAAGGAGGGGATGGAAACTTTAGGTATAGTAGATTTTAATACTTTAGCTTTCCTTCCTCAAATTCTAAAATATAAACAAGATAATAAGATTAATACTAAGATTATAGCGGGGATTAATACGAATATTAAATATGGAGAAACCTATGTTTATAGTATCTTACTTGCTAGGAATAATAAAGGATTAAGAAATTTATATCATTTAGTATCTAAGATAAATGAAATGGGGAGATACTTTCTTACCTTTGAAGAATTAAAACCTTTAAAAGAAGATTTAATTTTAGGTATTAATAATTTTGATTTAGAAAAAGGTTATGATGCTATTATTGATTATTATACTTATATAGAGATCTCACCTTTTAATTCAAAGGAAGATAATATAAAAATAAATGATTATGCTTTAAAACATAATTTATTAGTAATTGCTACTAACCAACCGAATTGCCTTCCTTCTCTAGAAAATATTCGTAAAACGTATGAAGAAATTGTTAAAGAGAAGGTAAGTTATCGGGAAGTTATGGATACTTCTGACATGTTAGAAGCTTTTGCTTATCTTCCTAATAAAGAAGATGTGGTTATTAATAATGCTTATACTTTAAGTTCTTTAATAAATGAATATAAACTTGATAAAGAAATGCATATTGAATGTAAAGACCGAGATCTGGAAATTTTAAAAAAGGAAGTATTTGAAAGAGCAAATCTTCTTTGTATTGAAGATATACCCGAGTCTTTTAAAGAACGTTTAAATTATGAATTAGAAATTATTGATAAGTATAAACTAAGCACGATGATATGGACTTTATATGAATTAATTAAGAAAACTTTTAGATTAGGTTATCGTTCTACTTTAGGAGGAATACTTTCGAATACTTTAGTAAGCTATGTTTTAGGATTAAGCGATGTAAATATTATGGAACTTAAAAAACAACGAGATTTAGATAAAGATTTACAAGAATATGGTTATTATTTTACGATTAATGTACCTTCCCAAATAGTTAAACCTTTAAGTGCTTATTTAAAAAGAATAACCCATCAAGATAAATTGTATTGTGCTTCTTCTTATTTAACAGCAGGGAGTAAAATAGAATGTAAAGATGCTAACGTAAAGAAAACGTTAAATAGCATTAAATTAGACATTGGGGTGATTCCCGAAACTTATTATGTTGTACCTGCTAATTTAGATATTAAAGATTTTACCCCAATAACTTATAAAGAAACTGATACAAAATTGTATAATATTTGTGAATTTGATGATCGTTATATGTGTAAGTTATTTCCTAAAATTTATTTTTGTACCGCGGGTGAGTATGATATGTTATACGAATTAAAAAGAGAAACTGAGGATGTGTGTGTTAAATATGATGATAATAAAGTTTTAGAAAATATGTATACAACAAGTATTAGTACAAATCTAGAAGATTATAAAAACTTTGGAACTTATTTTGTAAGTAATTATTATTTACCAGAGTTAGTTATTAAACCAAAATATAAGATTAATAGTGTAATTGATTTAATTAATGAAATAGATAGTATTAATGGTATATCCAAAGTTTTAAAATATTATGAACTAAATTATTATAAAGTCTATTATCCGGAAAAATTTTATGAAATATATTTAGCTTATTTAGTTAACCATTTTAACTTAATATTAGATGATGATTATATGGAGGAGATAAAGAAATGTTATGATAATAAAACTTTAGATAAGAAGATAAGTGAAGAAACAGATTCTGGTAAGTATATTTGGTTAACTATCTTAAAAAGAATATGGGATCTAAGACTTAAGGGTGTATTGTAATTAAAGAAAAATAATAAAAAAAAATATATAAAAAAAGAACGAGGTACGGGCAATGGCACCGTAGCAAGTTCTTGACTCAAAAGAACGAGGTACGCGCTTTAGCATCGTAGCTGGTTCTTTGTAAGAGAAATATATCATAACTAACTAATAATGTCAAATACTAAAAAAGAAACCAAGTACGAATATAACTTCGTAGTTGGTTTCTATAACTAAAATATATCATGATGAAGTAATCTTGTCAAACAAATAAAGAATCAAACCCTAGTCTTAAATCTTTTTCTTTGGTATAATAACCTTGGTGATTGAAGTGGAACGATTACAAAAAGTTATTGCAGATTTCGGGTATACCTCAAGAAGAAAAGCTGAAGAATTAATCCAAAGTGGTAAAGTAAGTGTAAATGGGGAAGTAATCACAACTCTAGGTACAAAAGTTAGTGAAACAGATGCTATAGTAGTAGAAGGAAATATTTTAAAAAGACAAGATAAAGTATACTATTTACTTAATAAACCTAAAGGTTATATTACCTCAGTAAAAGATGAGCTAGGAAGAAAAGTAGTAACTGATTTAATAGATAGTAAAGAAAGAATATATCCAATCGGGAGATTAGATTATGATACCACAGGATTACTTTTACTTACAAATGATGGGGAACTTGCCAATATCTTAATGCATCCGAAAAATAATTTAGAAAAAACTTATGTCGCAAGAGTTACGGGGAAAATTACTATGGAAGAATTACATATGATAAAAAAAGGCATCAAAATAGATGACCGGGTATGTAAAGTTAATAATATTAAAATAAAAAAATATAATAAAGAAAATGATTCCACTTTAGTAAGTGTTACTATAGTAGAAGGAAGAAATCATATTGTTAAAAAATTATTTGGTAGTTTAGGTCATAAAGTTGTTAAACTAAATCGTATTACTTATGGATTTCTTACTTTAGATAATGTTCCTTTAGGCGACTATCGTAACTTAACCTTAAAAGAAATTAAAAAATTATATAATTATAAAAACACCTAAGCTGGTGTTTCTTCTTTTGGTTCGTCTTCTTTAACTTCTATAGCACCGACAGGACAAATACTTGCCATATCATTTAATGTTTCTTCATCTTGAACTTCATTATTTACAACACTAGATTTACCTTCATCAGTAAAAGCAAAAGTATCAGGATAAGATGCTACACAAGCGCCACAACCTATACAGTTGTCATTAACATTTAATTTTTTCATTTTCCACCTCTAATTAAAATTATACTAAGAAGAAGTGTCTAACGCAAGAAAAAAGCATTTAAAAATATGTAAAATTATGGTATTATAATGGTAGATTAAGGAAGTGGTAGTGTGGATTATCCAAAACGAAGCGAAAAGTATAGTAAAGAATATGAAGCAACAGCAAACCCTAAAATGAGTCGTAGAGAAAAAAATGCAAGTCTTTATAAAGAAATGAGTAATGAAGAAATTGAAAATTTTGATGTTAATTCTAATGTTAAAGTTTTAGATCAAAATCCCAGAGAGATAGATATTAATAAAATAAGAGAAATGTTAGATAAAAAATATCGGGAACCTGAGGTAAGTAAACCTTTAGCGAAGTTAGATGAAGAACCATATAAAGAAGTAAATTTAGAAGAAACGAGAGAATATGATATTAATAGTATTTTAGAAGCAGCTAAAGATAATAAAGAAGTAGATTATGAAACGGAAAGACTTAAAAAATTAAGAAATACCCAAATGGATATTTTAAATAATTTAGATTTAAATATGCCTAAGGTTAAAGAAGAAAAAGGAAGTCCCGAAGAAGAAAAGTTACGGGAGTTAATTGATACTATAACTTTAAAAGAAGAAGAAAATAAAGGATTAGATCCTCTAGATTTATTAAAAGATTTAAAGGGTAGTGAAAATACCATGGTAATTCCCCCAGTGGAAACGCCTTTAATGAATAATGAAGTAAAAGAAGATAAAGAAGAAATACAAGAAGAAGATAAAACCAAAACTAATGAAATAGATAATTCTTTTTATACCACGAGTAGTGTATTCACCCAAAGCGATTTTGATGATTTCAATGATTTAAAAGAAGATGTAGAATCTACCAAAACTATTATTAAAGTTTTAATCGTCGTAGTTGTGATCGCCTTTATTGTGGGAATATTCTTTATCTTAAATAGAGTACTAGGATGGGGTTTATTTGGTTTTTAATTAAAAAGTAGCTGCATATTATGTAATATGAGAGCACGATTTAAAGGAAGAAAATTTAAAAGTAAACAAGTATCTAATATCTTAGAAAATAAAGTAGTAATTTTAATAATCATTTTTACTACTTTTTTTAGTTTGTTTAATTTTATTAATAAAAGACTTACTAAGAATATGAGTATGCTAGTTAACGAAAGTATTGATAAACTTAATAATACGATATTTACCAATTACATTGATCGGCATTTATTAAATGAAGTAAACTTAAATAATATTATCGAACTTATTCGGAATGATAAAGATGAAATTATTGGAGTTGATTATAATTTAGAAAATGCTTATCAAGTTTTAGCTTTAGCTACCGAAAGGGTAAAAGAGGGGATTAACGATATGGAAATTGGGGATTTAGAAAATGTGGATCCTTTCTTTAAAGTGGGGAAGAAATATCAAAACTCTTTTGTAATTAATGTTCCTTTAGGGATTATTAGTAATAGTGCGTTATTTAATTATCTGGGGCCTAAAATACCGCTTCGCATTACTCTAATGGAAAACTTACTTAATGGCATAAGTACTAAAGTTGAAAATTACGGAATTAATAATGTATTAGTAGAAATATATATGAATTTTAATGTAACTACAAGTATCTTAACACCAGTAAAGAATGAAAAAATTACCAAAGAATATAAAATTTTAATCGCAAGTTTAATTGTGAATGGTGAAGTACCAGGGTATCTCGGCTTAGTCGAACAAAACAGCCCCTTAGTTACGAATTAAAGTTTCTAAATCTTTTCAAAGTAAGTAATTTGTGGTATAATTCATAATAGGGTGAGAACTATGGAGGAGAAAGTATTTATAAGTCCTGGTATTGAAAAATGCTATACTGAATATTTTGCCAAAAATACGACTTCTTTTTATAGTTTTATCATTGATACTTTATGTAAAATATTTGCCAAATTAGATATTGAAAATAGTTATAAATTAAAAATGGAATATAATGCTTGTGGATTTAGATATATTTTAAAAAGGTATGGGGCGGAAGATAAAGATATTAATGACTTTATAAATCATGTGGATAACTATGTTAAATTTCAAGAAAAAAATTGTCAAATTATTGAAAAGAAAAATCCTTATTTAGTAAGTATAGTAAAAGATTTAATTGATTTTTACTTTCAAAAATGTTATAAACTAAATTTAGACATTGAAGAAATAAATCGGTTTTATGAAAGTTTATATTGTATGAATAGTAGTAGTTCTTATAAAAGAAGTTATGTTTTCTTAAAATGTGAATACCCGGAAGAAATAGATCGATATTTTAAAAGAAAAGTATATGAATATAAACATCATTTTACTTTCTTACCAGTTAAAGAAAATGTCTTAGATATGAATGTTTATGCCAAATTTGGTTTAACGAAAGAACAAATCGAATTATTAAATCAAAAAACTCTTGATGAAATTAATGATAAAGTATTTGAGTATTTACATATCGACCCGCAAAGTGAAGATCGAAGTTTTCTAGCTAGTAAGTTTATTGATGATATGGATTTAAGTAAATTTAAGTTAAATGAAACTAGTGGCCAAATTAATGTTAAGTCATTTTTAGTAATATTTGGGAGTATTATTTTAATGGGAATTATAATTGGGATATTATTTATGAGGTGATGGTTAAATGATTGAAGTAGAAGGAATAAAATATAATTTAGAAAAAAATTATAAAGATGCTTTTGTAAAAGAAGAATTTAGTGCTTTATGGACGGATTATTTTAAAGAATTTGATTATGTTGTAGGAGATTATTCCTATAATAAGTTAAGACTTAAAGGCTTTTATGATAGTAAAAATCCTAAAGTAAAAGAGTTAAATGATATTGCTAATTTAGAAAAATATTTAGAAGATTTTTGTGCTTATGAATGTCGCTATTTTGTATTAAAAAGAATTGATTAAAAGGAAATTTATGATATAATTAAATATAAGAGTAGAAAGAGGGAGTTAAAATGCTTGATAAAATTGTGATTACGAAAGAAAATGGCGAGACGGTGAATGCCGATTTTATTTCTTGTTTTAGAACTAATGTCGGAGGAAGAGATGCCGTTTTCTATTTAACAACGGTTAATGAAGTTGATCCTAATGGGTTATATAAAATTCAAGCGAGTGAATTAATTGGAGGAAAACTTACCACAATTGCAAGTGATACCGATTGGGGCGAAGTTAAAAATATCATGCGGGCGATTATATCTTCTAGTCCTGCAAACTTTACTTATATTGAAAAGACGACAACTTTAAGTGCGACGAATGATTATGGAAGAATTATCGCAGTCCAATTACCAGCTAAAGATAAGATGGCAGCGGATTATAAAGAAAAATTACCACAAGCAACGATAGATAATATTATTGGGGACACAAAAGTAGCACCTGATGAAGCACCTTTAAATACCCCTGATATTGCGGGAGCAAGTGTGGTAGCGCCAGGTATTGTTGAAACGCCAGTAGTTGATACGATGGATGTAGCACCTAGTACAGCACCAACACCGGTAGCAGCACCCGTGGCACCAACTTTAGAACCGCCTGTTTTAAATCCTACGATGCCAGTTACTAGTGCTTCGCCTTTAGATAGTGCTAGTACGGCCGTAAATCCTTTAGGCCAAACTCCGGTAATGCCAAGTACACCAGTAACACCAAATCTTAATCCGGTAAATAATGGAGTAGCAACACCGGATGTTATGAGTCCAATAAATCCGGTAACTCCCGTGGCTAATCCAATGCCAATGGCTGATCCTATGGTAGCAAATCAAGTGCCAACAGTAGATCCAACACTTGCGTCACCAATGCCAGCAGCAACGCCAGTAGGTGTGAATCCTATGCCAGCAGCTGATCCATTAAATGCAAATCCTTTAGGAGCACCAGTAAGTCCTGCAAGTAACATAAATCCAGCTGATTTAGAAAAAGAACTAGAAAGCGTTATAGCGGAAGCCCAAACTATCTTCTTAGATAGTGCAAGAAACTTAGCAAATAAAATAATTACCGAAGCAATTGAAAAAGTTAAAAATAAAATGTAAAGAAAGTCATATGGCTTTCTTTTTTTCATAAAATTTACTATGGAAACAAAAGTAAAAGATTTAATCTTAAAACTTTATAACTTAAACATTGTCGATGTTGTTACCAGTGAAGATTATTATATTTTGTATGATGTTAATAACCATACTTATTTTTTTACGCGATATAACCGAGATGAAAAAGATTTAAATGAGTTACTCCCGATTTTAAATGAATTAGAAAAACTAGGAAGAAAAGTCCATATTATTATTCCCACTAAAGAAAATCACTACTTAGTAAATGTCGAAAATAAAGTATATATCTTGTTAGAAATAAGGGGCTTATTAACCGAAAAATTTAATATTTACGATATTTTAATTGATAATGATCGGTATGCCTTAAATCCTATAATAAAAAGTAAATATCAAAATAATTGGGCGGATTTATGGAGTAAGAAGATTGATTATTACGAGTATCAAATTAGAGAACTAGGAAAAGACAAAGAAGAAATAATTAAAAGTTTTAGTTATTTTATTGGTTTAGCGGAGAATGCTATTGCTTATGTTAATATGGCTTTTTTGGATAACGAAAACTTAAAAGAAATGGGTAATATTGTTTTAGCTCATCGTAGAGTAGGATACCCTAATCTTCGCATTAATTATTATAATCCTTTAAGTTTTATTGTGGATTATGAAGTAAGAGATATTGCGGGTTTTGTAAAAAGTGCCTTCTTCGCCGGGGTCGATGCTTTAGATATCTTAGATAATTTTTTGAAATATCGTAAAATTAATACCTTAGAAGCAAAACTTCTATATGCCCGTATTTTATACCCATCTTATTACTTTGATGTTTATGAAGATGATATCATCGATGATAAAGAAATAGATAAAGTGGTGGAAATAACTAGTAATATACCCGAATTAGAAAACTTTTTAGTCGATGTTTATTATCTTATTAATAAATATGTTGTAATTCCATCCATTGATTGGTTAATAAAAAAAGAATTATAACGTGTCGTTTATAACTCCTTTTACTTCGGGTATTTCATTTTTTAATGTTTCTAAGACGAAAGTCTCAATCGTTTCATTAGAAAAAGCACAATGTTCACAAGCTCCTTTAAGCTTTACGTAAACATACCCATCTTCATATTTGATAAAATCTAGATTACCACCATCCATCATTAAATAAGGACGAATAGTATCTAAAACCCTTTCGATATCTTTTACTATATCTTTATTTTCTTTCTTCATATTTACATCACCTACCTAGTATTATAATAATAAAAATAAAATATGTAAATAATTTGTGCTATAATTTTAGTAGGTGGTATTAATATGCAATATAATGTAGGAGATGTAATTAAAGGTAAAGTATCTTCCATAAGTCCTTATGGAGTATTTATGGAAATAGATAAAAAATATAGTGGTTTAATTCATATTAGTGAAATATCTGCAAATTATGTAAGAAAGATTTCTGATTATGTAAAAATTGGAGAGACGATAATGGTTAAAGTTATTGGGGTTGATAAAGATAAGAATCATTTACAATTATCCATTAAAGATATTGATTATGATTTAGGAAAAGAAAGAAGTATTACGGGAGCAGTTTCCAAAGGGTTTGATACTTTAAAAGAAGCTTTACCAAATTGGATCTTAGAAAAGAAGAAAGAATATAATTTAAAGTAGTAAAGGAGTAGTTTATGAATTTATCAAAGTCAAAGTATTGTAATGCCTTACAATGCCCTAAAATATTATGGTTAGATACTTTTAAACCAGAAGTAAAGGGGGAAGTAGATAACGATTCAGTTTTAGAAAATGGAACTGAAGTAGGAATTCTTGCTCAAGATTTATTCGGTCCACATGTCGTTATACCTTTTAATAAAGATTTAAAGGTAATGGTAGAAGATACAAAAAAAGAATTAGAAAAAGATAATGTGGTTATTTGTGAAGCTTCATTTATTTATGAAAATAATTTTTGTAGTGTAGATATCTTAGTTAAAAATCATAATGATGTTTCCTTATACGAAGTAAAAAGTTCGACCGAAGTAAGTGATATTTATATTGAAGATGCTTCTTATCAAGCTTATGTTTTAAGTAGTTTAGGTTATAATGTGAAAAAATGTGCCGTGGTGTATTTAAATAGATACTATGAAAGACATGGGGATTTGGATTTAAAAGAATTATTTAAGTTTAAATATATTACCAAAGAAGCGAAAGAGAAAAGACCATTTATCGAAAAGGAAATTGCAGAGATAAATAAGTATATGGAACAAACAAGTGAACCAAATGAAGAAATCGATATGCATTGTTTTAAACCTTATGAGTGTCCGTTTTTTGCTTATTGCACGCGAACTTTACCCGAAAAGAATGTTTTCACGATAAGAAAGATGCAACTTAGAAGTAAATGTAGTTTATATAAAAAAGGTATTTATACTTATGAAGACTTATTAGGGGCAGATATTAATGATAAGTTTAAACGCCAAATAGAATTTGATTTATATCAAAAAGAACCATATATTAATCATCGTAATATTGCGAAGTTTTTAGACACTTTATCTTTTCCTTTATATTTTTTAGATTTTGAAACTTATGAACAAGCTGTTCCACTATATGATGGTGTAAGACCTTATACCCAAATACCTTTTCAATATTCCCTACATTATATTGCCAAAGAGGGTGGTAAGTTAGAACATAAAGAGTTTTTAGCATTACCTAATCAAGATAGTAGAAGAAGTTTAGCAGAAAGATTAGTTAAAGATATTCCTTTAAATGTTTGTACTTTAGCATATAATATGCGTTTTGAAAAAGGGGTCATAAGAGAACTTGCAAATTTATTTCCTGATTTAAAAGAACATTTAATGAATATTCATGATAATATTAAAGATTTAATGATGCCGTTCTATAATGGTGATTATTATACTAAAGAGATGGAGGGTTCTTATTCAATTAAAAAAGTCTTACCCGCGTTATTTCCTAATGATCCTGCTTTAGATTATCATAATTTAGAGGGAGTTCATAATGGTAGTGAGGCGATGAACTCTTATGCGAATATGGGGAATATGTCGAAAGAAGAACAAGAAAAATTACGAGAAGATTTATTAAAATATTGTGGGTTAGATACTTATGCCATGGTTAAGATATGGGAAAAGCTAAAGGAAGTAACTAAAGAATTAGTAAATTAAGTAGGAGCAAATCCTACTTTTTTAGTTAAAAAATTTCGCAATTAGTTTTATCATAAATTATTGAATATAAAAACTCAAACCCGAAAGTTTGAGTATTTTTCCTAAGTTGGTGCCCGTGGCCAGACTTGAACTGGCACGAGGGTTAAATCTCGCAGGATTTTAAGTCCTGTGCGTCTACCTATTC
>CANQHM010000033.1 GCA_947623845.1 uncultured Bacilli bacterium
AGGTAAAATTGACCATTTAAGAGGATTAAAAGAAAACGTTATCATTGGAAAACTAATTCCTGCGGGAACTGGTGCTAGACAATATAGCGACATTGAAATGATTCTAGAAAAAGAATTTATGAGCGATGATGCAAGTGAATTCTTAGAAGAACATTTAATGGAAAATCCTACCGCCGAAGAAGCTAGTTAATAGCTTCTTTTTTGGTGGAAAATTTTGGAAAAAGTTAAAAAATTGCCATTTTTTTAAAAAAATTTTCCAAAAAAAAAGGAAATTGGGGGTAAAATTGTTAATATAATATATGAAGGGCAAAAAATATACGTTGTTTAGAGAGGTGAAAAAATGAAGAAATTTTTAGCACTTGTTTTGATAATGCTTACCTTTCTAATAGGAGGAGAAGTAAAAGCTGATAATAATAGTAGAAAGTTTACTGCGGGCGCTTATGTACCAGATTTATATGTTAGAAGTAAATTAGGGGCCTATACCCGTTTTGCGCAATATATGGTTATAAATCGGGAAGATGGAGTTCCAGCTTATTGTCTAGAACCATTTAAAGATCTTAAAACTAATTATAAATATACTTTAGTAACTAGTAATATACCAGAAGTTTTAGGTATAGAAGAGGATGTATGGGAAGATATTCAATTAATTATGTATTATGGATTTCATTATACCGAACATTTTAGCCCTTACTGGCATGCTGTAACTCAAATGTTAGTATGGCAAAAAGTAAAACCTGAAGGAGTATATGAGTATACGGATACCTTAAATGGAACTACCGTAACTAAATACGCTAAAGAAACCCAAGAATTACTAAATTTAGTAGCAGAACATAAAAAAAGACCAGATTTTAGTGGCGAATCCTTTACCGTTAATGTTGGGGAAGATTTAGTACTTACTGATGTTAATAGTAAAATTAGTGAATATGAAATCACTTCTACGCCAGGAGTTACAACAAGAGTAGAAGGAGATAATAAACTGATTGTTACGGGTTTAACTAAAGGAAATAATACGATTACAGTTACCAAAAATTATGATAATAAAAGAGAACCAAGTGCCATTTATACCGATAATGGAGATGCCCAAATCCTTGGGGTCGTAGGTAAATTACCAACTTATACAAAAACTATTAATATTAATGTCACTGCTGGTAAGATAAGTGTCGATATTAAAAGACCAGATAATGTTTATAGTAATTGTAATAATGGCTTAAAAACTACTTATGGGTTATTTGATGGAGAAAAACTTGTAGAAACATTTGATGGTAGTTTAGAAAATTTATATGTAAGTAAAGAACTACCTATGAAAAAGTATTATGTTAAACAACTAACCCATGCTTGTAATGATAAAGAAGATAAAAATATCTATGAAGTAGAAATAAAAAATGATAATCCTAATCCAAAAGTTACAATTGAAGTAAAAGAAAATAAAAAAGAAATAGTTATTTTAAAAAAGTTTGGGAATAAATTTAAAAATAATTATGCTTTAGAAGAAAATGCCACCTTTAATTTAACGGATGGGAAAAAGACTTTCCCACT
Source organism: uncultured Bacilli bacterium (assembly GCA_947623845.1). The sequence continues at coordinate 1,537 of CANQHM010000033.1, forward strand.
AACTACGAATAATTTAGGAGAAGCAAGAATTACCCTAGGTTATGGAACATATACCTTAAGTCAAGTAACGGGAAAAGATAATCATGAATTAATTAGTGAACAAACCATTAATATTGGAGAGGGAACTCCTGATACTTATTACCTAAATTATATTAATGAAGAAATATTAGGGAGTTTAAAAGTAACTATTAAAAGAGAAGAAGATTACTATAGTAATTGTAGTAATGGAAATGAGACGACTTATGGCTTATTTGAAAAAGATACTAATGCTTTAATTAGAACTTTTAATGCTAAAGAAGATGGTACTTATGATATTACTAATTTACCATTAAAAGAATATTATGTTAAACAAATAGCTAATAGTTGTAATGATTATCAAGATGATTATATTTATGAAGCTAAACTTAGTAAAGAAAAACAAGAAGACAGTATTAATATTACCGTTAAAGAACATTTTATAGAATTAACCATTAATAAGAAATATGGAAGCTTCTTAGATGGAAAGTATACTTTAGAAAGAGATGCCGTATTTACTTTGGGCGATGCTAATAAAAGTTTTACCTTAACTACTAATACTAAAGGCAATGCCAAGATTAAAATAGGGTATGGGACTTATACTTTAAAACAAATAGCAGGTAAAGATAATTATGCTTTTGTTGATACCCAAGAGATCGTAATTGATGAAAATACACCCGAAGATTATCTTATTTCTTTAATTAATGAAGAAATATTAAGTAATATTAAAGTTATTTTAAAAGATGAAGAGGGGAATCTTTTAGCGAATGTACTGGTGGGTTTATATAAAGGAACACGTAAAGTAGAAGAGTTAATGACAAATGATAAAGGGGAAGTATACTTTACTAATTTAAATTTACGCGATTATACTTTAAAGCAATTAAGTATACCAGAGGGGTATGAAGATATTACTAATAACGAGACGATTACTTTAACAGCAGAAGATGGGTTAGTAGTGTTTATAAATAAAAAAAAGATCGAAGTCGTAAAAGAAGAAAAACAAGATAGTAGACAAGTAGAAGAAGAAGTAGAAAAAATTGAAGTACCAGATACCTATATTAATGGGGATGGGAAGATTATTAAAGTATCTTCCATGTTATTAACTATGGCTTTATATCTTTTAGTATATGGCAATAAAAAGCGTCATAATTAGTTTAATTATCTTAGCAATTATGATTCCCAGTATTTATTTAGGTAAAGAACAAAGTTATAAGATAAATAAACAAGAAATAATTTCTAAGGAACTAGTAGGACATAAAAGATGTAATCATGTTTTAGAAATAAAAGAAATTAATTTACAAGAATGTTTATATAACTTAAATAGTAGTAAAAATAATTTAAGTTATGGTTTAAAAGTTTTAAAGACTAATCCTTTAATTATTGCGGGCCATAGTGGAACGGGACATTTAGCAATTTTTAATAATTTAGATAAACTTAAAATAGGTAGTAAGATTATGGTTGATAAAACTACTTATATGGTTGATAATATCTATCAAAAAGAAAAAGATGCTAAATTAAAAGTAAGAAATGATCTAATCTTAATTACTTGTTATCAAGATAAACAACTAGTATTAGAAGCTAAAAAAACGTAAATTTAAGATAAAAATGCAATTTTTTTGCATTTTTTTTGTAAAAAAAAAGGAAATTCGCCTAGTAATTATAATATATATTAATAGAAGGTGGTTTTTATGGCTTTTTTAAATAACGATGTTATAAATGACGTTAGAATGAAAGCTAATATAGTCGATATTATAGGAAGCTATATACCATTAACTAAAAAAGGAAATGATTATGTAGCCGTATGTCCGTTTCACGATGATCACTCCCCATCCCTTCATGTATCGGAAAGTAAGCAAATATATAAATGTTTTTCATGTAATGCCGCGGGGAATGTTTTTACATTTGTTTCTAATTATGACGATGTAACTTTCCCGGAAGCCGTAATGACCGTGGCCGATAAAATCGGTTATAAAATAGATAATGCGCCATTAACTTTTAAAGAAAATAGAGTTACCTCTAAAGAAAAAGAAATAATGGATATTACTTTAAAATATTTTCAAAATAATTTAAATACGGCTTTAGGTAGTGAAGCGAAAGAATATTTAAAAAATAGGGGGATTAATGAAGAAATAATTGAAGAATTTCAAATAGGTCTTTCTCTAGATGAAAAAGATACATTATATAAATTATTAACCCAAAAAGGTTATCAAGAAGAGACATTATTAAATATGGGGTTAATTAATAAAAGTGATAATGTTTATGATTTCTTTACGCATCGTATTACTTTTCCCTTATGGGACAAAGATGGCAATGTCGTTGGGTTTAGCGGACGAATATATCGGGGTGAAGATGCTGCCAAATACGTAAATAGTAAAGAATCCGTAATCTATAAAAAGAAAGATACTTTGTATAACTATCATAATGCTAAAAAATATGCCAAAATAAATTTGGGCATTATTGTGGTTGAAGGATTTATGGATGCCATAAGATTAAGTGTTAATAATCTTAAAAATGTCGTCGCCTTACAAGGAACCGCACTTACGAAAGAACAGATTAACTTATTAAAAAAATTACGAACGAATATCTATTTATGTTTAGATAATGATGATGCGGGGATTAGAGCAACTTTACTAAATGGTAGTTTATTAGAAAATGAAGGCTTAGATGTTAAAATAATTACTTTAAGTGATGCGAAAGACCCTGATGAATATATCTTAAAAAAGGGAGTAGATGCTTTTCTTACTAATTTACGAAATCCCGTGGATTTACTTACCTTTAAACTAAGTAAATTAAAACTTGGGAAAAACTTAAGTAATAGTAATGATTTAGCCATATATATAAATGAAGTTTTAGAAACATTAGCGAATATCAATGATGATATTAAAGTAAGTGTAATGTTAAATGAATTAAGTCGCGATTATAATGTGGATATAAATATTTTACAGAAAAAAATAACCGAATTAAAAGGCTTAAAAGAAATTAAAAAAGAAGTATTTACGCCACCACCTAAACCAAAAGTAACCGAAAAGAAAAGTCGTAGTGATATCGCCATTGAACATATTTTATATTATATGTTAAATGATAAAAAATATATTACCATCTATCAAAATAAAATAGGATACTTTAGTAAAGAGTTATATCGTAATATTGCCAATTTAATAGTTTATTACTTTACGGAGAAAAAAGATATCAATTTAGCGGATTTTATTAGTTTTATTTTTGACAAAAAGGAAGAATATGATAAAATACTTACGATTACTAATGAATTTAATGAAGAACTCAGTGAAGAAACATTTTTAGAATATGTTAATGTATATCTAAGGAATCAAAAACAAGAACAAATTAAAGAGTTAAAAGATAAGTTAAAAAAAGAAATGGATGTTAATGAAAAAATGAAGATAGCTAACCAAATAGCTGAAATCAAAAAAGGAGTGTGTAATTAATGGAACAAATTAAAAGTTTAAAAGAAAGAGAAGAAGCATTAATAGCTAAAGGAAAAGAAAAAGGGTTTTTAACATTTGAAGAATTAGTAGAAGAATTAAAGGGATTAGACGTTGATCCCGATTCCCTAGATGATTTATATAATGTCTTACTTGCTAATAATATTACCGTTATACCAGAAGGGGAAGAAGGTAATGATGGGGGAACCGAAGATGATATCGTCTTAAGTGATGAAGAAATTACGAAAGATGTTAACATCAATGACCCTGTTAGAATGTATTTAAAAGAAATTGGACGTATTAGCTTATTATCACCAGAAGAAGAATTAGAATTATCTAAAAGAATTGTGGCTGGAGATGAAGAAGCTAAAAATATCTTAGCAGAATCTAACTTACGGTTAGTAGTAAGTATTGCCAAAAGATATGTCGGTCGTGGCTTACTATTCTTAGATTTAATACAAGAAGGTAATATTGGACTTATGAAAGCGGTTGAAAAATTCGATTACGATAAAGGGTTTAAGTTTTCAACTTATGCGACATGGTGGATAAGACAAGCTATTACCAGAGCTTTAGCGGATCAAGCGAGAACCATAAGAGTACCAGTTCATATGGTAGAAACAATAAATAAGATGGCAAGAATTCAAAGACAATTAACCCTTGAATTAAATCGAGAACCAACGGATGATGAACTAGCTGCTAAAATGGGTATTTCCGTAGAAAAGGTACGTGAAGTAATGAAGATAAGTCAAGACCCAGTTTCGCTAGAAACGCCTATTGGGGAAGAAGATGATTCCCATCTTGGTGACTTTGTTCCCGATGCTTCAAATATGAGTCCCGAAGAATACGCTACTAATGAAATCTTAAAAGAAGAAATTAGAAGTGTCCTACTTACTTTACAACAAAGAGAACAAGAAGTCTTAGAGTTACGTTTTGGATTAATTGATGGTACTAGTCATACGCTAGAAGAAGTAGGTAAAAAGTTTAATGTTACCCGTGAAAGAATAAGACAAATTGAAGCGAAAGCCTTAAGAAAATTAAGACATCCTTCCAGAGCTAAAAAATTAAAGGATTTCTTAAATGATTAAACTATCTAAAAGATTAGATACAATTGCTAGTTTTTGTGATAAAGAAGACAGAGTTGTTGATGTTGGGTGCGATCATGGTTTATTAAGTATTTATTTACAAGATAAAGTAAAGAGTATCTTAGCAACCGATATCAATGAAAATGCTCTTAATAGTGCTTTAGATAATTTTAAAAAGTATAAAGTAGAGATTAAAGCCTTAGTATGTGATGGTATAGATAATGAAGAAATTTTAAACTATAATACTTTAGTTATGGCAGGGATGGGAGCAAGTACCATTCTTCATATCTTAAGTAATAAAAAGTATTTAGAAAATATAAAAAAGATAATTATTTCTACCCATACCCATCCAGAAATAGTAAGAGAGTATCTTAATAACATTGGATTTTCTTTAGAAGATGAAATAGCTATCTATGATAAACATTACTATTTAGTTATGAAATTTAGAAAAAATAATAAGAAACATTCAAATGATATTAATAAATATGGCTTAATAAAAAAAGAAAATATTTCATATTACAAATGGATGGTAGAGAAAAATAAAGAATTATTAAAGAAAAATTTAGATATAAAAACGAAAAAAGAAGTACAAGAAAAAGTAGATTATTATCAAAAAGTTATTGAAAAAATTGGGGAGTAGATAAAGAGGTTACTACTTCTTTTTTTGTGGGTTCTTCACTTACTTTAGTTTGGGGCTTTTTATCAGGTTCATTCATAACTTTTAAAACTTGTAAAGCCGTCTTTGCATTATTCCATAAAGGTTTGGCTTGTTCATAAAGGGGAATAGCTTTATTTAAAACATTAATAGTTTTACTAATACCTCCTAAAACTTTAGGAAGAGTAAGACCACTTCTAATAACTTCTGGATACATCTTATCCCACCTTTCATATTATTTTATGATTAAATTTATTTTATTTGCCTAGTTTATAAAAACTATGTTATAATAAATTTAGATAAAAAATAAAGGGAAGCGTGGTGTACTATGCCTAGTGTGTTAACAGATATATTTTTAAGTTTAATATTAATTTTTAAACACGCTTATTTAGGGGTTCTAAATGGTATCTATGCACCTTTAAAATCAATATTTAATGCTTCTTCTAAAAGTGTTGATAGCGTCTATAAATCAACAGTTAAGACCGCAACCAATAATCCTTATAAAAATATTAAACAAGTTAAAGTAAAACCAATAAGTCCTAAACAACAAGCTTTATTAGATGGGAAAAGAAAACAATTACAAAAAGAATTAGCTAACGAAGATACCAAAGCAAATAAAAAGACATTAGTATATATTTATATTGCGAAAAGTCCCACGGGTAAATTAGTAAAAGAAAGATTTAGTGCGTTTTCGAAAACAGATGTTAACTCCTATTTAGTAAATGAAGGTTATGAAGTTTATAGTATTGAAACTAGTCCTTGGATTAACTTTGTTTATGGGGAAGGTTCTTTTGGGACAAGAAAATGGAAAACAAAAGACTTAATTTTCTGGTTAACCCAATTATCAACCTATATTAAAGCGGGGATTACTTTAACTGATGCAGTTAAAATTTTAATAAACCAAATGGGTAAAGATAAAGGTAAGAGAAGAACCATGGAATCCTTAGCTTATGAACTAACCATGGGGGAAAGTTTTTCAAATGCTTTAGCAAAACAAGGGACGATATTTCCTAGTTTATTAATCAATATGATAAAAGCTGCCGAAGCAACTGGAGGACTAGAAGAAACCCTAGATGATATGGCAAACTACTATGAAGAAATGGAAAAAACGAAGAAACAAATGATAAGTGCCATGACCTATCCGACAATTGTTATGATATTTGCTTTAGCGGTTATTACTTTTATTATGTTATATATCGTACCGCAATTCGTGGAAATTTATCAGTCAATGGATGTTGAGATAAACGGTTTAACTTTATTCTTGTTAAATACTTCGGAATTCTTACAATTAAATATCGTCTTTATTATAATGACAGTTATTGGGGTTATAGCAGCTTTGGTATTTATGTATAAAAAGATTAAAGCATTTAGAAGAATGGTCCAAGTAATTCTTATGAAAATACCAGTAGTAGGAAATATTATCATTTATAATGAAATTACGATATTTACCAAAACTTTTGCATCATTACTTAAAAATAATGTCTTTATTACGGAAACAATTGATATCTTAAGTAAGATAACTAATAATGAAATATATAAAGAGATAATGTTTAATACCATTAATAATATTGCTAAAGGGGATAAGATAAGTGAAGCGTTTAAAGATCACTGGGCCGTACCTGATGTTGCTTACTATATGATAGTTACTGGTGAATCAACGGGTCAACTTGCGGAGATGATGGGCCGAGTTAGTTCTTATTATCAAGTACAACACCAAACAATTATTGAAAGTATTAAGAGTTTAATTGAACCAGTATTAATTGTATCTTTAGCATTAATAGTTGGATTTATCTTAATAGCAGTTGTAATTCCAATGTTTGGATTCTATTCAGAAATGAGTAGTCAATTATAGGAGGTTTTATGGTTATATTTTATGTTATTGTTGGGATGCTTTTTGGGTCATTCTTTCTCGTAGTCGGGAGTAGAATGCCCAAAAATGAATCTATTATCACCCCACGAAGTCATTGTGAAGAATGTGGCCATGTTTTAAAATGGTATGAATTAATCCCCGTTGTAAGTTTTGTATTCTTACGCGGAAGATGTTTAAAGTGTGGGAAGAAATTATCTTATCTATACCCAATTTCGGAATTAGCAACTGGGTTATTATTTGGAATAGCTTATCTAGTATATGGCATGTCTTATGAATTAATCGCGGCGATGATCATCTCTTCCGTATTACTAATCATCTTTGTAAGTGATTTTAAATACTACATAATTTTAGATGAACCAATTATTGTAGGATCTTTATTAATCTTAGGATTTAAATGGTATTATTTTGGAACGAAAGCAATGCTTTTTGCTTTACTATCTGGAGCCATATTATTTGGATTTATGTTTTTAATTAAAATTATAGGAGATAAAGTCTTAAAGAAAGAATCCTTAGGGGGAGGAGATATTAAGTTATCATTCTTTATTGGAGTAACTTTAGGATTACAATTATCTTTTGTGGCCTTAATAGTAGGGTCCTTACTAGCGTTTCCATATGCGTTTTATATTATATTCAAAAAGAAGACGAGGGAGATCCCTTATGGGCCATTCCTTATTGCGGGGACTTTAATAGTATTTTATTTACAAAACTTTATAGTGACATTTTTACAACCATAATAAAAATTCTCGAGGATTTATTTCCTCAAGAATTTTTTTGACATCACTTTGCTCTCATGCGAGGATGGAGTGGTTCAATAACATTATTACATAAATTTGCTAAAAGTACAATACTGAATTATATTCTACCACATAAATAATCTAAAGAAATATTATATTTAGCACATAGTTGATAAGCGAAAGTAGTTAAGATTAAAGTTTTACCAGATTCATAAGCACTAATGGTAGAATGGGTAGTATTAAGAAATTTAGCAACATCTTCTTGAGTAAGTTTATTTTCTTTTCTAATTTCTAATAACCGTTTTCCAACAATTTTTTTATCTATAGAGGGAGTAATATTTTTATAATTTTTAACATTAGTAAAACCAACTATGTAATCTATACTAACATTAAAGTAATTAGCATATTCATTTAACTTTAATAAAGAAATAACTTCTTTACCAGTTTCCCATTGAGATATAGCAACGCGATTAACTTTTAATATTTTCGCTAAATCTTGCTGAGTTAAGTCTTTTTCTTCCCTTAAAAAATATAATCTATCTAAATTCATATGTCTCACCTTTTCATATTTTCCTATGAATTGTAAATAAAAATAAAAAAAGTAAGCTAATACGACAATTTTGTGTTATAATATTGTCAAAGATAGGAGAAATGAAAATATGAAACAGGTAAATATTGAGAAAGAACTCAATAAAATTCAGTATGGAGATAGAAATAAGTTAATAGGAATAATAGTATTCTTACTAGTTATTATAGCAGTAGGAAGTACATATGCCCTATACCAAGTAAGACATACTCAAAAATTAGTATTTAATACAGTAAGTGAATTTAAGAAAAGAGATATTTACTTATCTGTCTTAGTAGATGGTGAATATAAAAATGATTTTCCTGCAAAAAGTGATGATATGTTATATGGTGGATATGAGTGTGATGGTAGTGCTACAATAAATTTTGATACAGATAAATGGCAAGTAGCATTGTATGCTTCTCATCCTGATAAATGTACAGTTAAATTTGGTCATAAATATGTTGACCAAAGTGGTGCTAATTATCCAGAATTATATCAAGGTATGATACCAGTATATTTTGAAAATGGAAAAATATATGTAGCAGATATTACTAGTGAATGGTATAACTATGATGAAAATAAATGGGCGAATGCGGTATTAATAGATTATGCAAATAAAAAAGATAAATTTTATGATGATAATGGAAACTTACTAGGAGGACATGAAGTAAGTGAAGAAGACATACTTCAAATGTATGTATGGATTCCAAGATATAAATATGAGTTATGGAATGTCAATAATGAGGGGAAACCAAAACAATTAATAAATATTGAGTTTGAAGAAGGCACAGCAAATACTGGAGATATAACATGTACCTATACAGATATGAAAGATGGAACAGTAGAGGAAAAATGTGTAAATAAAAATACACAAACTCAAGTACAAAACAATGAATGGTATACCCATCCTGCCTTTACCTTTGGTAATACGAATTTAAAAGGAATATGGGTAGGAAAGTTTGAACCAAGTGATGCACAAGATGAAACTGGAAGAAATAAAGATGTGATAGGTGAAATAAATATATTGCCAAGTAAAACAAGTATGGTAAATAAAACAGTAAGTACAATGTTTAATGCAGAAAGAGCAATAGAAACAAATTCTAAGTATAACTTAAATTCTACAGAGATAGATACACATATAGCTAAAAATATCGAATGGGGAGCGATGACGTACCTAACCCAAAGTATATATGGAATATATAAAGATGAAAATACTTGTAATATAGCAGGGATGGATAAGGATACTTGTGAAGTATGGATAAATAATACAGCACAAGGTGCTGGAACTACTGGAGTAACAAATATTTGGGGTGGAACTTATACTGGATGTGTAGGAGATTCTGTAAGTGCTGGAGTAATTTGGAATCAAGATAACGGATCAGTAGCAAAATGTAAAGACGGAAATAGATGGAATGAAAAGGGCGTAAATGCTAGTTCAACAGGAAATATGTATGGAGTATATGATATAAGCGGTGGAGCAATGGAATATGTAATGGGTGTAGTTGTTAATCAAACAGGTGGTGGATTATATATACCAGGTAGTGGTTTCCAAGCTGTAGCATTACCTGAATTAAAATATTACGATATGTATACATTTAGTGATGAAAACACAGCGCATAAAAGAGGGCACTTAGGAGATTCTACTAAAGAGACATTATTAATATTTGGTAACTTAGAGGGCGGATGGAATGCCGACTACGCGCGTTTCCCTTATGCGGCTTCCAATGCTGTGCATTCTTGGTTCTCACGCGGGGGTGCTTACAACGCTGTCACTCATGCGGGTATTTTCGCCGAATATTGGACTAATGGTGGTACTAATGCAGGTCACTCATTCCGCTCGGTGTTATCTGCGGCATAAAATTAATTTCAAGATTACGTCAATATAAGATGTAATCTTTTTATGTAGGTCTACATCAATGGCAAAAAAATTACCCAAAAAAAAAGCTAAAAATTCTTGTTGACAAGTTCTCTAGGGGGGGGGGTATAATAATATTATATATAGAGGAGTGTGTTGTATATATGAAAAAAATTATAAATGTAGTGGTACTATTTTGTTGTGTGCTACTAGTAAGTGGGTGTGGTAAAAAATTTGAATTTACCGAATCAATGAACGAACTTCGTTCTCATAATATCGGCTTATTAGGACAAAAAACAGTGGGTGAATACTTAGATTATTGTGTTCTAGATCAAAAATGGAGTGAAGATGATAGTTATACTACTACTGATGGTAGTGGAGCTGTAATCTTAACGGGAAAAGATAAAAAGACAGGAAACAAAATAGAAGTTAGATGGTATAAAAAACTAACATGTTCTGGTTGCTTATCTAATGTTTATTTATTCAAAAATGGTGATACTGAAGGTGGTTACCAAGAATATTTAAGTTATCTTGCGGATTATAAATATGATCTAGCCGAAGAAAGTAATGAATAAGGAGTAATAAAATATGAGTGATTTAGTAAATAGTGAAAATATTAAAAAAAGTGCGTTTTATATTATATATGGTTTAGTAGCAGGACCTATATGTATGTTACTATTATTTATTGCATCCTTAATAGTTAAAGAAGATGCTAATATGGTATTATTTCCTATATGTGCTTTCTTTCCTATAGTATATCGTTTTATTGCTAAATTTGTTATTAAATATAAAATATCTAAAGGATATATAGGAGATACTGATTACTTTGATTTTCTATCTCAAGCTAGTTATTATATTGTTTACTTTATCTTTGCTTTATTAGGTGGTAGTGGCTTTATTGAAGCCATATTAGTAAGTATCTTCTTAACTAACTTATTACCAATATTTAAATTCTTAATTAAGGTAATCTTCCATGTAAGTATGAGTTCTTTAGAATCTAATAATACTGGAATGGATTTTGGGGATGTCGCTTATAGTTTTGCTAATGATAATGGTGGTTATGTTTATCAAGATAAAGATGGCAAAGTTATTGGAAGAAGTTATGCTGGTTTAAATGGTGGTTTAGTATTTGAAGATGCTAAAGGTAATGTTATAGGTTCTTCCTTTAAAGGACTTCATGATAGCCAAGTATTTATGGATCGAAAAGGTAATATCATGGGAGATGCTGTTAAAGATAACTTTGGTAATGTTATGTATCGGGATAAAAAAGGTAATGCTGTAGGTACTGGTTATGATAATAGTAATGGTGGACATTATTATCAAAAAAGGAAGTAAGATTATATGAAAAAAGTATTAAATATCTTATTATGCGGATTTCTAGCTTTAAGTTTAACGGCTTGTGGAAGTAGTGAAACTAAAGAAAATAAAAATGATACTAAAGAAGAAGTAAAAGAAAGTTATAGTAGTAGTATAGCTAAAGATGCTAAAAATTATTATGGAAAAACAGTTACTAATTATACTGTTGAAGGACTAGATTATAAATGGAAAATCTTCTATGCTGATAATAACTATATTTACTTAATAACTAGTGATATTATTAATTATACCGATATTCCTAGTAAAAATGGCGAGACTGTAAATCATATTGAAACAGACAGACCTAAACAATCAGTAATGTTTGGAGTAGAT
>CANQHM010000034.1 GCA_947623845.1 uncultured Bacilli bacterium
TTCATTTCGAGATTAATTATAAAATTTCCCGCCTTTACAACAATGTCACTTCTTTCATGTTTTTTCTCTTTATTATTTTCACTTAAAGTAGTATCTATATATTCTAATTCCTTTAATTCTTCTAAAGGTATTTTAGTTATATAATGAATTAAATTAGTTAAATACTCTTTTTGTGTATGCATAATATGAAAAAACATTTTATCATTAGTTATTGGTACTATTTCTTTTGTTTCTTCGTTTTTCATATAATTTTCCTCCTCGAAAGAAACTATATAACAAACGAAAATAAAAGTAAAATTACAGATTTTGCCCATTTTGGCCCTTTTTTGCCTCTAATTTTCGAAATCTGTTAGCAGATTTTCGAAATTGGTTCACCAATTTAAAAAATTGGTAAATTTGCAATTTTTTTTAAAATTTTTACCAATTTTTAAACAATATTTATATCAATCTAGTCTATACTTAATATATATGGCCCTTTTTCACCATCTACATTTTCACTGCCATCGCCGCTCATTATTTTTACATTAGGTTTTAGATATAAAGATGGTCTCACCGAATATTCAGATTTAACGTTATACGATCTTACTCCCATTGCGCCACCATTAGATAACGGTAAAACAGAACTTGGATCATACGATAATGGTGCTAAAGGCCACTGACTTATTCCCGTAAATAACCAATCTTTGTCTTTACATCCGTCTTGATAATCATATAAACCTATTGTTAAGCATTCACTTCTACTTAGACCGTCATTGCTTCCAGAAGTTGCAAAACCATAATCACTAGGATAAAATAAGCCAATTTTCCCATCCCAAATAGTTTTTTGGTCTCCATATGTTTCTGATCCACGTTCATTTTCATAAAAACCGGATGCTGGAGGATATGGATACATTCCCGTTGCTCCTAAATGCCACAATATATTTTCTATCATATTACCAGTTGCTGAATTTATTGCACTGCCGGAAGATAATTCTATATCTTCCAATTCATTAGATGTTAAGTAATTACCATTTAAATATTTTTGCAAACTAGCATTAGTCCAATCATTACTACTATTACTATCCCAAGCGTAATTACCAATACTATCTGCTTTGATTATTTTAATTAAACTTTGATCGTTTGTTTCTTCATTTGTATCTTCATTTACTATTGTTATATTATTCATTATTCCAATAATTCGCCATTTTTCACAGTTATGTTCATCATCCTCTGCATTATCATTTGTTAAATTTTCATAACTATCGCAATTAAACCAAATATAATTAGCTGGATTTGCTCCCACATATCTTAAGTTAGCATCATTAGTTTCATCTACTATTACATCCTCGTTTTTTCTTATAGTATCATAATTGATATTCTTTGCTCCAAACTTTATGGTACATTTATCGGGTCCATTAGAATTAACTGATGCCATCCACTTATCTGGATCAAATGTAACTGTAGCATCTCCATCACATTCATAACCACTAAAAGCATAACCATCTTCTTGATTGGGAAATTCATTTTTCGTTTCACCATTAACTAATACCGATAAGTAAATATCTCGCTTTTTAAATTCCCCTACTGTATTAAACACTAATTTTTGAGTGTGTCTTACTTGGTATAGCGCAAAGGAATAACCTAGTACACCTACAACCAGTAATGCACATATACTTATTATGACTTTCTTTTTATTACCATTTTTAATTTTATTTAGTTCTTTTTCTGGATTAAATCTTCTCATATACGTTCCCCTTTATATAACCATATAGTTATATTATACAAAATTAGTATATAACCATTTGGTTAAATTGTCAACAACTTAAAATTGTTATATGAGAAAATCTAATAAGAAGGTGACATATGAGCATAAACATAAATAGATTAAAAGAAATTAGAGAAGATAGAGATTTATATCAAAAAGATATTGCTAAGATACTAAAGATTAATCAAGTAGTATATAGTAGATACGAAACAGGCTTAAGACTTATACCAATAGATAAGTTATGTAAGTTAGCAGAATATTATCATACATCAGTAGATTACTTACTAAATTTAACGGATGAGAGAAGACCTTACCCTAGAAAAAAGATATAAAAAAACAAATAAGTTAAAATTCAACCTATTTGTTTTTATTTACTAATTTTTAGTTAAAGTAATATTTACTCCAGAATTAACTACATATATAACTTTAGAATCTTTACCCTCAACATATACTGGAACGTCATTATGATCTCCTACGGTATAACCTGCTAAATCAATATATGCTTCGAGGTCTTCTGCAGTTATTTTATCAATTACGGATGCTACTCCAATAACTTGAACACTAACAGTTTTACTAGCTCCTGGTTGGGCATTCGGTGATAATCCAGATGGAACATTACGATAAGTTACCACGACGTCTTCAATAGTCTTTTGGGTACCATCACCAAATGATACTTTAACATTAGCATAATTATCACTAATATATCTTACACCACTTGGTTTTGGAATAACGACATTGTAGTTTTTATCGCCACCTGCTCCTTGGCCTGTTACATCAATAGTTACTGGAACACTAGTGATACTATCAAGTTCACTTTGTTCACCATAAATTTTTACTTTATATTCATTTTGACCATTAATAGTGATATTAGATATTGCTTTACCTGCTACTAATTCACCAACGGTAAGAATTCGTAATGGAACATCAACACTATAACTACTTAGTTCTACAGTTGCTCCTACGGTTACAGGAACAATTTCGACATTTTCAAGAATCTTACCATTTTCATCATAAGCAACAATAGGGACACTATCTAAAGTATAAGTTCCACTATCTTTAAAGTCTTCATTACTTAAATCTATTAAAGCTTTAACTGTCGCAATTTTTGATAGGGTTTCTTCACTACCTTTAACTACAACTTCGTTTTTATCTAGATTAACACTCTTAACACTTAGAGTACCATCTAATTCATCTTGATTTAATAAGTCATAATCAATAGTTTTTAAACTAGAGACTTTCTTACTAATAGTGACATAAACAAATGATGGATCAAGTTTATAATTTAGATTATCAATAGTTTGATTATAAGTTAATTTAACGCGATATGGTTCTTCTCTTGGCATATAATCAGTTAAATCTAATACTACTTCGTGTTCTCCTAATTGTTTAGCTAGGTATAAATCACTTTTTCTTCCTATTAGAGTAATATCAACGGTTTCTGGTATACCCTCAACAACATAAGCTTCTTTATTATATTCTACTTTGACTTCTTTATTATCTAGGATTTCCGCTTGGGTATCTACTAAAGTTATTACTCTACTATCTACTAAGAAGAAAACACCAATAGCTAAGATTAAAGAAAAGTATAATAAGACATTAGGTCGATTAAGAAAGGAATCTATTTTTATAGGGTTACTACCTATTTTTTTACCAATAAAGTATACTAATTTACTTATTGGGGTTACGATATATCTATCAATTAAGTAATAGAATGCCTTGAAAAAGTTTGCAATAGCTCCAAATATCTTATTCAAGGTTATCACCTTCTTCCTCTTCATCAGCATTATAGAAGATTTCGGCTTTAGGTTTTAATTCTTCAACTAACATCATTCTAAACTCATCTAAACTTAAATTATAATGAATTTCGTTATCAAAGGCGATACTAAGTCTTCCGGTTTCTTCACTTACTACTAAGGCGATAGCATCACTTTCTTCGGCAATACCTAAAGCGGCTCTATGTCTAGTTCCTAATCTTTTACTAATACTAGGATTCATACTAGTTTTAAAGACGGCTCCTGCACAAGTTAGGCGGTCTCCTTGAATAATTACACCGCCATCATGTAATGGAGAGTTGGGAAAGAAGATACTACCTAGTAAAGGACTAGTAAGGTCCGCATATATCTTGGTAGCAGGATCAATATATTCTTGTAAAGACATATCTCTTTCAATTACAATTAAAGCTCCAAAACGATTTTTCTTTAAGTATTCAACCGCATCCATTATTTCATAAACCACTTTTTCTCGTTCATCAACGGTTAAGATTTTATGACGGCCAAGAAGTTGGGTTCTACCAATTGATTCCAAAACATTTCTAATTTCGGGTTGAAAGATAACGATAATTGCTAAAGGTCCCCATTCGAGAATATACTCTAATACTAATCCTACAGTATATAGATTAAAGACATTACTAATTATTTTAATAGCAACTAAGAATACTATTCCTTTCGCAATTAAGACTAATTTAACATTATTTTTGATATTTTTTAAGACAAAGTAAAACATTAACCAAACAAGAGCAATATCTATTACTTTTGTTAAGATACTCCATAGAGTAGTTAAGGTCATTTTACATCTTCCTTTCTAATAACACACTTTTCTATTATACCAAACACCCATTAAATTTCAAAGTTTTTCTATTTCATTATTTACCCCATTATTTATTCCACTACCTATGCCGCTACTTGTTCCAGCATTTATATCATTATTAATTCCACTACTTGCGCTAGCACTTGCGGACGGTATATTTCCTAAAGGATTCATTTTCATTGTATTACTAGTAACAGTATCATTAATACTTCTTCCTTCAACTTCTTTTTTAAGATCTTCTAATTCTGGGGTATTACGATTACTACGCATATCATTTTTGATTACTAAGTCATCATTTTTTACCGAATTATATCCAATTATAGCTAAAATAAGTATGACACAGATTACGATAAAAACGATATAACTACTAGCTAGGACATTAAAAAGTCCATCCATAATATTCCTCCTTAATTAATATTTAATGTTTGATTTTTAGGTTGTATTTGAATGAATGTATTACCATCATTAACTACTAAATCTTTTCCGGTACTCTTAACTTTGTATTTAGTTTTACTACTACGAGAAGTTTTCTCCCAAGTTATTTCAATGGCTTTGCCTTCACTGATGTAGTAACCTTCTCCACTACCTAGGTTATCAAATTCTTGTCTTCCTTTGTTATCACCAGCGATAGTGCTGTTAGCTACTTGATAAACAATAATATTTTTGAAAGTATATTGTTCTTTAGTAACAAAGTCAGTATGAGGAGTGCCATTAACACTACGTTTATAAACTTTGTTTTCAGCATCATAATCATAATGGTTACGATAATAACTAGAATAATTAATATCAATACTTGTAGCATCGATAGCAGTTTCATCACTGGCTAGGTCTAGAGAATCAGGGCTGTAGGTTAGAAGTAAGCCACCTTGTAATTCTTTACGATAACCATAATAATCGACGGCTTCGTTAAGTCTTTCGGTACTAGTATATGCAGTATGTTCCGTTGCCACATTTAAAGATGTGTCTTTCCAGAAGAATCTTGTTCCCCCTGGAATATTATTAATTTTTAGAGTACTAATATCGCTTTGGGCTTGTGGACTCCAACCCCAGTGAACATAATAAGCATCATTTTCTAAAGCATAATCTAGATAGTAATGTCTAGCACTTCTTACCGTACCAATTCTTTCAACATCGACATCACGGAATAAAGCTAAGTATCTAGTAATACCACCTTCAACAATCATTTCATAAATGATATAAGCATCTTGTAAGCCGCTTTGATAAGGACGAGCAACATTAACGTTATTAATCATTACTGCATATGGTCTAGAAGTAGAATTTAAATCAACAATTTTAATATCTTTTACTTCTTCGGGAGTATATGTTTCATTAACTTCATTTTTCTTTTTAGGTTCTTTTTTAGGACTTAGTAATAAAACTAAACCTGTGATTAAACCAATTACTACTAAAACTAATAAAGATACCACAAGGATTTTTCCGCGTTTATTTAATTTATTCCAAAACTCTCTAATTTTTTTCATATGTACCACCTACACTCGTATTAATAGTATATCATATTATTTTTAGAAAAAAAAGATTTAACCATAACCTTTTTGATTAAATCTTTTCTAACCCTTTAGTCTTCTTGCTTCTCGATCTAGATCCCTTTTTTTAATCGTTTCTCTTTTATCATAAAGTTTTTTACCCTTACATAATCCTAGTAATACTTTTACTCGATTATTTTTAAGATAAACTTTTAAAGGTATTAAAGTAAGTCCTTGTTCCGTTACTTCTTTATGTAATTTTTTTATTTCATTTTTATGAAGTAATAGTTTTCTTGTTCTTCTTTCGTCATGATTAAAGATATTACCTTCATCATATTTAGGTATATACATATTTAGTAAGTATACTTCATTATTTCTTATAATAGCATAACTATCTTTTAAATCGCCACTTTGATTTCTTAAGGCTTTAATCTCCGTACCAACTAAGGCAATACCACATTCATATTCGCTTAGGATGAAGTAATCAAAGTAAGCTTTTTTATTCTTTAGTTCCATCTTCTTCACCATCTTCTACTAAGACAAAATCGACTGTACTATTTTCTTTACTAGCGGCGATACATTTTACTTTTACTTTATCTCCTAAACGATACATTTTCTTAGTACTTTTACCGACCATGGCTAATAATTCGGGAACGTAGTTAAAGTAATCCCCTTTTAAAGTACTTACATGAACTAAACCTTCGACTAAGTTATCTAAAACGACATAGAAACCAAAAGTTGTTATAGTATCAATCGTGGCAATATACTCTTCATTAATATGACTTTCCATATATTCGGCAACTTTCATATCAAAGCAATCACGTTCGGCATCATCGGCGGCTTGTTCTCTTTCGCTAGAATGGGCGGCGATTAAAACTAAATTATTACTTAAACCTGATAACTCATTTCTATTAATTTCATGATTAAATAAATACTTTCTTAATAAGCGATGGACTGTTAAATCGGGAAATCTTCTAATTGGAGAGGTAAAATGGGTATAAGCTCGACTACCTAAACCAAAGTGTCCAATATTATCAGTACTATAAACGGCTTTTGCCATACTTCTAAGTAGAAGACTTGATAAAGTAGCAAATTCTTTTTTATCGCGTAATTCATCTAAGATTTTTTGCATAGTTATAGGACTAGTTAGATTTACTTTACCTTTAATACTATAACCTAAAATACTTATTAAAGATAAGAAGTCATTAACTTTTTCTTCACGGGGTTTATCGTGAACCCGGTAGATAAATGGTAAATCCATATTATATATATAATCCGCAACAGCTTCATTAGCAGCGATCATAAAGTCTTCAATTAAGTTTTCGCCATCTTCTCTTTTAACTTTCTTAATATCAATCGCTTTACCTTGTTCATCTTGGATAATTTTAGCTTCTTCGCCCCCAAAATCAATGTAACCACGGCTAACTTTTTCTTTTCTTAAGATATGAGCTAGTTCGTTCATCTTGATTAAGGTATCTTTAAATGGCGCATACTCGGGATCAACGATATTACGCATTAAAATATCATTAACTTTTTTATAAGTCATCTTCTTACGGCTTTTGATATAACTAGGGAAAATCTCAGCATTTAATATTTTACCTTTATTATCAATATCCATTTCACAAGAAAGGGTAAGTCTTACAACGCCTTCATTTAAGGAACAAATTCCATTAGATAGTTTATGTGGCAGCATAGGGATTACCGTATCCGCAAGATAATGGGAAGTACCTCGTTCGTAGGCGGCATCTCCTAAAGCGGTATTTTCTTTAACATAATTACTAACATCAGCGATATGCACTCCTAAATGATAGATACCATTTTCCCCTATTTCTAAACTTATGGCATCATCGATATCTTTAGTATCATCACCATCAATCGTAAATATTTCTTTAGACGTTAAATCTTTGCGACCTTCTAAGTCTTTCGCATCAACTTCATCAGGAATACTTTCTAATTCTTTTTCAACATCTGGACCAAAATCCGCGGAAATATTATAGTTAGATGCAATACTTAAAATATCAACCCCAGGATCATTTTTATGACCTAGTATTTTTATAACCTCACCAGTATATTCGTGGTTATTAACTTTCTTTAGAACTTTAACAACAACTTTATGACCTTCCACACAGTTAGCTAGACTTTCTTTAGTTAAATTGATTTTTAATTGTTTCTTATCATCATCTAATTTAAATGCTAGTTTTTGGTTATTTAAGACAATCTCCCCGACTAAGTTTTTTAAATCTCTTTTAATTATTTTAACAATTCGGCCTTCGTTTTCAGGCATATTCGTAATTTCACATAAAACAACGTCATCGTGAATCGCCCCATTTAGGTTATCACTAGCAATATAGATATCTTCTTCTTTAGGAAGAACAACAAACCCAAAACCTTTTTTATTAACTGAAAGAGTACCAATTTTTAAATTCTTGGTATTTTTAAGTAAAATATAACGATTCTTTTTAGTTAGATAAACAGTATAATCAGCAACTAATTCGTTTAAGACGTCTTCTAATTCTTTTAATTCTTCAGGAGTAGTTAAACCTAATAAATCATTAATAGTAATTAAATCTAAAGCTTCATATTTATCATCTAAAACTTTTAATACTTCTTCTTTCATTGTCTTCACTTCCATTCTTATTGTACCATAACTTCATTAAAAAAATACTTTTATAAGTATTATTTAACAATTACTTGATATTATTCTAAGGTACATTGTTTTTCTTTATTAACCCATTTAATTCTTACGGATACACTATTACCTTCTTCTTCTAAAGTTTTATCAGTACGAGGGTCTTTTACTTCACCATCAATTAAACCTTCGGCAATTAAGACTTGAAGTTTTACCGTTCCCCCACTCGGGTTATCTTTATATTGCTTCCTTAAAGTTGTATTAGCTTGTTCATCAATATATGCACAAGCTGCACTTTCAATTTGAGACTTTATGGTATTAAAAGACATACCCTTTTGTTCACTAAAGATACCTGTCATATTTATCGTCATTAATATGGCCATAATAGCAATTAAAGAAATAACTACTAATAATTCAATCATTGTAAAACCTTTTTTATTCATCCTATATCACGAATTAATTATACCATAAAAAAAAGTTCTTACCAAGTAAGAACTATTGCACAAACAAAATAAATGATATAACAAAGAATAATATACCTAAAACTAAAGTTAATCTACTAATTAATAGTTCAAAACCTCTTTCTTTTTGGTTTTGGAATAAGGCTTCATTTCCTCCTGTTATAATTTGTCCAGCATCACTAGCTTTATTACTTTGTAATAAGACGATAGCAATTAATAAAATAGATACAATTAATAATAATGTTTCCATAGTATCCCTCATTTCTCTTTAATAATATACTATATATAAGATTTTTTTGCAAGTAAAAAAGAAACTATTTAGTTTTAGTTTCTTTAGTATCTTTATTTTCTTCTTCCTTATTTAAAGCATTAGCACCTTTATAAAATCCACATTTAGTACAAGCACGATGAGGCATTAAAGGTTCACCACAATTAGGACATAAATTATAAGTTGCTACTTCTTTCTTTAAATGAGTACGACGCATTCTTTTTTTAGTTTTACTAGTTCTTCTAAATGGAACACCAAAAACGCAAATATCTAATTTTAACATGAGTTTTCACTCCCTTCTTTTGTCTTTCGAAAATTATTATTCATCTGTAAGACGCCATCCTTCTCCTTCTAAGGGCATATCTTTAAAATCTCCTTTAGTAAGGCGGATGGGGACTTCCAATACAATATTTTGCCATAAAATGCTTAGAATATCAAGTGTATTTTGCTTATTTTTCACATTTTTTGTTAATTCATTACTAACATCTGCTACTACTTCTTCAATATCAATATCAAAGGGATTAGAAATATTCTCTAAAGTTCGTGCATCTTCCATTACAAAATTTCCTTTACAATTAACATTTAAGATAATTTCCATTGTACTACTTAAGTATATACGGCCTTCGACTTTAATATTCTTACATTCTTTAACACTAGTATTTTTTAAGTATTCTTCCCCAAATGATACTACTTCACTAATATTTATACCTCTTTCGGTAACTTTATTTAGATCTATATTCATAAGACATCCCTCTCTTTTTTAATCATATCATAAAAAGATCAAGATATAAAGTTGAAATATAAGTAAAGCAGTTATATAATTAAACATAAATATGAGGTGATTTTAAGTGGAAGTTATAGGTGTAATATGTGAATTTAATCCTTTTCATAATGGTCATAAATATTTTATTGAGGAGATAAGAAGAAGAGAAAAGGATGCTTTAATTATTGCGATAGTTAGTAATTATTTTACGGAACGAGGTGAAGTAAGTATTCTAACTAAAGAAGATAAAACTAAAATTGCTTTAGAAAATGGGATTGATATTGTGGTCGAACTTCCTACACTTTTTGCGACCCAAAGTGCTGATATTTTTGCCAATGCGGCGATACGTTACTTAAATTATTTTCATATAACTAAATTATACTTTGGAACAGAAGATGAAAACTTAGATAATATTAAAAAAGTTATTACGATTCAACAAGATAATGCTTATCAAGATAAAGTTAAAGATTATTTAGACCAAGGTTATTCTTACCCTACTTCTTTAGCGAAAGCTCTAAATTTAGATGAATATATTTTCACTCCCAATAATCTTCTCGCGATATCTTATTTAAAAAGTATTGCTTTAATAAATAACAATATCATCCCTGTAAATATTAAAAGAACTAATGATTTTAATGATTTAGAAAGTAATGAAGAAATTGTTAGTGCAAGTAATATTCGCAATAAAATTAGGGAAGGACAAGATATTAAGAAATATCTTCCTTTAAATGAAGTAGATTATCTAACTAGTTATGATGAAGATAAATTATTTAAGATATTTAAAATGATTGTTTTAAAAGAAGATATAAATAATTATTTAACAGTTGATGAGGGCTTTGGTAATCGAATTAAAAAATATATTTTTGAGGTGGATAACTTTACGGAACTTACTAATAAAATTAAAACTAAACGGTATACTTATAATAAGATAAGAAGAATGTATATCCATATTATACTAGGTATACCTAAAAATTATTTAGATAAATGCCTTGATGATTATGTTAAGGTTTTAGGGTTTAATAAAAAAGGGCGGACCTACTTAAAAGATATTTCGCTACCCTTAAAAATTAATTATGATAGTTATGTTTATCAAGTAGAAGTTTTAGCTTCTTACATTTATGAAATTATAACTAATAAAAAAGTTCTTAATTATGAATTAGCTAATAAGCCGTTCATTATTTAAGAACTTTTATTTTTGACAATGGGGGCAGTAATAGGTACTTCGTCCGCCCACTTTAATATTTAGAATAGGTTTACCACAGATAGGACAAGGTTCTCCCTCTTTTTTATGGACTTTTAAATAGTTTTGGAAAGACCCTGTTACCCCTAAAGAAGAAGTATAACTTTTTATTGTTGTTCCCCCATTTGCAATTGCTTTCGTAATTATTTCCTTAGAGGTTTTAACAATACTTTCACATTCTTTTAACGTAATATCTTTTCCCTCTTTTAAGGGATTAATCTTTGAGGCAAATAACACTTCATTAACATAAATATTTCCTAACCCACTAATAATCGTTTGATCAAGTAGTAATGTTTTAATAGGCAGTTTTTTATCTCGTAATTTTTCTTTTAAATATTTCGCGGTTAAGTTTTCGTTACCAACTTCTGGACCTAATTTCGAAATTTCTTCGGTTTTATAAGCATCTTCTTTATTAACTAAATGCATGCGTCCAAACTTTCTAGTATCGTGATAACGTAAGTCCGTATCGTCTTCAAAAGTAAAGATTACGTGTTCATGCTTAACAACTTCGTCACTACTATTTTTAATAAAATATTTACCTTCCATTCGTAAATGACTTAATAAAGCATAGTGGTCGGTAAAGAAGATTAACCATTTTCCTGCTCTATCGATATCTTTAAAAGTTTCCCCTTTTAAATTTGAAATAAAATCATTAACATCATTTTCAATAATTCCTTTATATAAAACTTTAACCTCTTTAATTTTTTTATTTAATATTTGTTTTTTTAATACTCTTCTTACGGTTTCTACCTCGGCTATCTCTGGCATAAATCTAATCCTTTCTTAATGTTCTTTTTAAACTTTCACTATTATTTAATTTTTCTACTAAAATTTTAATTATTTCTTCCCAATTACTAGGATTATTCTTTATTATTATATCATCAATTATACTACTTAAATAGTTTTTTATCTCCCCTGCTAAATGCATGTAGTCACTAAAGTTTTTACACTTAATAGTTAAAGGATTAAAATAACTTTGTAAATCTAAAGTATTAGGTAATACTTCTTCTTCGGTAATAGTTTTAGTTTTAATATAATCTTTATATTCTAAAGTATCTAATTCGGGAAAATAATATATTGCGGTACATTCTTTTATACCTTCTAAATGCTCATAGTTTTCACTCTTAACCATTAATAAAATTGGGAGAAGATCCTTTTCTTCTTCAGCATATTCGCTTTGTAATTCCCGAATATTGGTAGTTAAAGATGCTACTAAACGTTCTTTTTCGGTAATTAAACTTTTAAGATTATGTAATTTTTCTTTTCTGGCATATCTTTCCATATTAAATTTTCTCCTTTCGTAGTTTAAGACTTTGATTATTTATTTCTCTTTCTAATAAAATACCCACATCCATCCAGTTATCAACTTTATTTTTCACAATAATCTTGGTAATTAAAGAATTTAAATATTTCTTTACCCGTCTTAACCCTACTACATCATATCTAAAATTTACTTTACCTTGTAAATCAAGGGTGTTAGGTAGTAATTCATTCGTAATTATTTTGATTCTGTCAATATCTCCTAAGTAATAAACATAATAAACGTTATCTTCGTCGATATTTGTTCCAATTAAAATAGGTAATTCACTTTTTGCTACTTCTTCTAATTCGGCTTTGGTATTATCAAGTAGTTTTTGTAAATTATTAATTACAAGTTGTAAGTTTTCAATTTTTTTAACTTTTTCATATCTATCCATTTTCAAACTCCCCTTTAAAATGCCCTTACTTTTTCCTAGGCATAGCTTTTACATAGATGTCAACATATTTAATTTTTTCATAGTTTATTATAATATCTTTTTTGATTTTTTCAACTAATTTATT
>CANQHM010000035.1 GCA_947623845.1 uncultured Bacilli bacterium
TTTTGTAATCTTATTCTAATTTTATCTAGTGCATCCATAATATATCTGGTATAATGGAACTTATCTACTACGTATTTGGCTTTTGGAAACATTATTTGTTGTACGAGTAGATATGGTTCGTACATATCACTTATGACGAACTCAACGGAATGTCTATTTTCAGTATATGTAAAATACTGAATTAGATATTCTTTTTTTCTACTTGGTAAAATATCTAGTACTTTTCTATGTATTGGGTCATTTATTATAAATGCATATTTGCCTGCTTCTGTATCTGCTTTAAATTCATCAAATGATATAATTTTTGGTAAGTTTTTTAAATGATCTGGATAATTATTCATGGCATTTTTTAATATATTTCTTACTGTTCCAGCTGATACATTATTATCTTCTGCTATATATTTTAGAGATAAATTATAATTTAATAAATCTTTCAATATTTTTTGCTCTAAACTAGTTGTTATTGTTTTACCTTTTTCGTTTAAATTAACTGATTCTGTAAATCTTTTATTACATTTATGACATATAAATCTTTTTTTAATAATATTTATTTTTACATCTTGTTCTAGTAATTTTAAATATTTTAGTTCTATAGGTTTTAATTTATCGTGAATACTTTTAGTATATTCTCCACAAAAAGGACATTTTTCTTTCTTGTTTTTACTTTCAACATAAATAACTTTTATCATTTTTCTTTTTTCCTCTCTTTCTTCAATTTTAATTATTTTATATTGTTCTAATTTAAGCAATTTTTCTATTTCATACATTTTTTCACCTCCCATAGCAAAATAAAAAATTGCTTAAATATTATATAACAAAAAAAGAAGATAATATTTCTATTATCTCCCCACTAAATTATGTAGTTTTTTTATAAAAACTCCCCACTAGATTTTCTTGATGAGGATTTTTATCTCCCCACTAGATTATCTAGAGCCAAAACTCTTTATAACCAAATACCATAAGTAATCATTAACATTGCAAGGATTAAACCAACAACCCAGAATAGTTTAACAATATCGCGTTCCGCCCAACCTAGTTGTTCAAAGTGGTGATGTAATGGCGCCATTAAGAAGACTTTCTTGTGGAACTTTCTAATCGCGAATATTTGAATTAAAGAAGATAAAGCTTCAACTACAAATACACCACCCACAACTGCTAGAGATAATTCGTGACGAGTAAGAATTGCTATTGCTGCTAAAGCTCCACCTAAAGCCATAGATCCTAAGTCGCCCATAAATATTTTCGCCGGATGAGAATTAAATAATAAGAAACCAAATAAACTACCTACTAAGATAAAACAGAAGATGGCAATTTCTTGATAACCCTCTAACCAACCAGTATTCCAAGCAATTAAACCATAAGCCATATAAGCAATAGCCGATAAACCACCAGCTAAACCATCAAGTCCATCCGTAATATTAACAGCATTACTAGTACCTACTAATAAGAATAGAATAAATAAACCATACATCCATTTTAAATTTAAAGATATACCTAAAGAAGATATTTCTAGAGTAGGTTCTCCCCCATTCTTAATAAAGATATAGAAGAAGACTAACGCAATAAGGGTTTGCATAAGTAACTTAAACAAAATAGATAAACCATCATTATTCTTTTTCTTAACTTTTAAATAATCATCAAAGAATCCTAAAGCTGCATATGCTAAAAAGACAAAGATAACAATAAATAAGTTATGGGATAAAGAAATACTTCCTCTTAAATATAATAGTAATAAACTTAATATCGTAGGTATAATAAAGATAAAACCACCCATGGTCGGAGTACCATCTTTCTTAATATGTCTTTCTCCTATTAAAAAACATACTTTTTGCCCTACTTTTAAACTTTTCATAACAGGTACAACAATTAATCCTGTAATAATGGCTAAAATAAAACCTAACATCATCGCCATCGCCGCTTTAGCAAGTATAAGCATATTATTACCTCTTTTCTAGAATTATTATACTATATATTAGTTTATTTTCATAGTAAATTATTTTTTAAAATGTAAACATCTCTTTAAAAATTATGTTTAATAAAATTAATTAATACCTTATAAAAATGAATTTTTTTGATAATTTTTTAATAAAATTTAATGGTGATATAGTAATGTTTTTTAGAAATAAGCATATTAGGATTCGTTATGTTTTAGTAGTTATTGGCATTTTACTATTATTAGTTATTGGAAAAGTATTTTATATTCAAGTATTTGAGTATAATAAGTTAAATGATTTAGCAGAAGATTTATGGAGTAGAAATTTACCGATTACAGCAGATAGAGGGTTAATTTTAGATAGAAATGGGAAAGTTTTAGCGGAGAATATTACAACAACATCTTTAGTTTTAATTCCTAATCAAATTCAAAATAAGGAACAAGTGGCTAAGGATTTAAGTGAGATTTTAAATACGGATTATGAGGATATGTTAGGACATGTAAGCAAGAAGACATCGATTGAAAGAGTGCACCCCGAAGGGAGAGGGTTAGATTATGAAACAGCAAATAAGATTGATGCTTTAGGGTATGATGGAGTTTATCTTCTTAAGGAAAGTAAAAGAAATTATCCATATAAATCTTTACTTGCCCATACTTTAGGGTTTGTAGGAATTGATAATCAAGGTTTATCAGGATTAGAGTTAATATATGATGAATATTTAACGGGTAGTGATGGCGCGATTAAGTATTTTTCCGATAGTAAGGGTGGAAGATTAAATTTAAGTGAGGTTTATACCCCTCCTACTAGTGGAATGAATTTAACTTTAACAATTGATTTAGATATTCAACTAGCTGTAGAAAAAGAACTTGATAATGTGGTAACTAAGTATAATCCCGAACATGCCTTAATTCTAGTAATGGACCCGAAAACTGGCGAGGTTTTAGCGATGTCTTCTCGTCCTACTTTTGATGCTAATAAATATATGGAAGCAACACTTGAAGTACGAAATAGAAATCTTCCTATTTGGATGACTTATGAACCAGGATCAACTTTTAAAATCATCACCCTTGCCGCTTCGTTAGAAGAACAAACCGTTAATCTTTTTAAAGATACTTTTTATGATGGTGGAAGTACTAATGTGGATGGCGCGACGATTCACTGTTGGAAAGGCGGCGGTCATGGGGCTCAAACTTTTTTACAAGTAGTTGAAAACTCATGTAACCCGGGCTTCGTCGCTTTAGGGTTACGGCTTGGTAAAGATAAACTATTTTCTTATATCGATAACTTTGGATTTGGAGAGAAAACCAATGTCGATTTAAATGGTGAAGAAGAAGGTATCATGTTTGATGTAAATAAAATTGGGAATGTGGAACTTGCAACCACGGCTTTTGGGCAAGGAATAAGTGTCACCCCTATTCAACAAGTCACTGCGGTATCCGCAGCCATTAATGGTGGAACGTTATATCAACCCTATATTGTAAAATCAATAAGTGACCCAGAAACGAATGATGCCATTATTTATAATGACCCCATAAAAAAAAGACAAGTTATAAGTAAAGAAACATCAGCGATGGTACGTTATGCCCTAGAAAGTGTCGTGGCAAATGGGACGGGAAGAAATGCTTATATCGAAAATTATCGTGTAGGTGGGAAAACGGGAACCGCCCAAAAAGTTCAAAATGGACGTTATATGGTCGGTAATTATATTTTATCTTTTATGGGTTTTATGCCTGCCGATGATCCGGATTACGTAGTATATGTGGCAATCGACCACCCTTTAGGTGTGACACAATATGGGGGAACAGTTTCGGCACCAGTGGCCAGAAATGTTTTAAATAGTATTATTGATATTAAAGGTATCCCGAAAACTAAAGAGGTCATGCCCAAAGAATATCAATGGTTAGATGTTAAGTATCAAGTACTACCTAATGTAGTGGGCCTTAGTGCTACCGAAGCTAAGAAAGCTTTAAAAGATTTTAAAGTTGAATACTCAGGGGAAGGAGATAAAGTAATATATGAATCCCCTAGTGCCGATTATTATGTAGAAGTTGGAAGTACAGTTAAACTTTTATTAGGAAATTAGATAATTATTTTTTTGATTTAATAATGTCCCAAAACTTTTTAATCCCCTCTTTTATTGGTTCAAATTCTTCCCTACTATTACAAATATTACTTTTTGCATTATTACAAACATAGCATATTAATTTACAATTATGAGGATTATAAGGATTAGTACAATTATTATCAATTTTATCTAATTCGAGAATTTGACCACGGGTATAATTCCTAGTCATTTTCTTTTTTTGTTCTTCTTCGGTAATATTATAAAAATAATCTTTACAGATATTTTCTTCTATCCCACAATAAGCACATTTTCTTTCTTGTTTTAAATACCAATCTACAAATTTTTCTTTATCTTCGAATTCGCCACCCCATAATTTTTTACCCTTTTTTTCTTTATTATGACGTTTATACCAAATATCTTCCGCTTTTTTCTTTTTAGCTTCTAAAGGTAATGAGGCAAAACCCGTATCTTTTATTTTTTCATTAATTTCTTTAATAGTCATATTATTACTTCCTTTAAAAAAATTCTACTTAATTTAGTAGAATTATTTAGCTTTTTTCTTTTTATCTAAGTTTTTATTAACAAATCTTACTTTTACCCCTCTTACTCGCCCAAATTGTTTTTTAACACCTTCGGGAAGATTCTTCTTTATTGTTTTCATAAGTATTAACACCTCCTTATATGCCTTGCAAAAAGATTATAGCACATTATTTATAAAAATGATAGAAATTTTTGTTATAATATAGTTAGGTGATGCGATATGGAAATTTTAATTGTTGGTGGCGGCGCTAGTGGTTTAGTAAGTGCAATTAAGGCGGCAGCTTTAGGAAGCGATGTTACAATCTTAGAAAAAAACAAACAATGCGGGAAGAAATTACTGGTAACTGGTAATGGGCACTGTAATTACTGGAATGATGAACAAACTCTAGAAAAATACCATACCGAAGATAAAGAAGAATTAGAAATAATCTATAATTTTAAAAAAGATGAAGTCTTACCTTTCTTTAAAAGTTTGGGAATTATACCAAAAGTTAAAAATGGTTATTACTACCCTTTTTCTAATCAGTCTTCAAGTATTCTTAATGCTTTATTAAATATGGCAGAGTATTATGGAGTAAAGATACATTATGAAGAAGAAGTAAGAGAGATTAAAAAAGAAAAAAACTTTATAGTTAAAACTAATAAAGATACTTACCAAGTAGAAAAAGTTATTTTAGCGACAGGCAGTAAAGCTTTTGTAAAAGATGGATGTAACGGTTATGAATTAGCAAAGTCTTTAGGGCATAGCATAAGAAGTATCCTACCCGCTTTAGTACAACTAAAAAGTAATGATAAAATTTGTAAGAATCTTAAAGGGGTTAGATGTGATGTTACCGTAAGTTTATATGAAGATGATAAGTTAAAGGTTAGCGAAAACGGTGAAATGCAATTTTGCGATTATGGAATTAGTGGTATTTGTGTTTTAAATTTAAGTAGTTATGTAAGTAAAGGATTAGAAGATAAGAAAAACGAAATAGTTAAAGTTAACTTTTTACCTTGGTTAAAAGAAGATGTTAAAGTATTTTTACAAAAACAAAGTAAACTCCTTCCCGCTTATAGTTTAAGTGATATTTTAGAAGGTTTCTTAAATTATAAAATTGTAAATGAACTTTTAGGAAAAGCAAAAATAACAAGAACTACGAAGTTAGAAGAGATTGATTCTAAAACTTTAGAGAAAATTTATGAATACTTGGTAAGTTACCCTATTGTTATTAATGGTACTAATTCTTATTTAGAAGCCCAAGTATGTCAGGGTGGAATTCCTTTAAAAGAAATTAATCCTCATACTTTAGAATCCAAACTCGTTAAAAATTTATATATTACGGGAGAGTTATTAGATGTTGATGGAGTTTGTGGCGGTTATAATCTGGGGTTTGCTTGGATTAGTGGCATGATTGCTGGAGAAAATGCTAGTAATAAGTTATAATAGAAAAAGGATGTGATTTAATGAAAGTATTAGTAATACCTACTTGGTACCCTATAGGTAGTGATTCTTTAATGGGAATTTATCATAAGGAATTTACGGAGAGTTTAAACAAATTAGATGATGTAAAGGCAGATATGTTATTTATAAGTCGGCAAAAGATTACAAGTTTTTATAAATTTCCTTTTATGAAAAAGAAAGAAATAATTAATGAAAGTAATTATAAAACTTATATGTATAAAATGCTTAATGTGGGAAGAATTAGTTTTAAATTACAATTAAATAATTATGTTAAAGTTTTAAGAAAAGCGATAAAGTGGTATATCAAGGAAAATGGTCGTCCCGATGTGATTCATGCTAACATTTCTATCCCTGCGGGTTATGCTAGTGCGATTGTGGGTAAAGAACTTAATATTCCCGTTTTAGTTCAAGAACATGCTTCTTATTTTGAAAGATTCTTTACGGGGACGAATAAAGAATATGGAAAAACAGTACTAGATAACAGTCATTTTACCGTTGTAAGTAAGTATATGCAAAAAGAAATGTTAAAGTATACCAAACAAGTAGATGTCTTACCTAATATTGTGGATACTAGTATTTTTAAAAAGAGTAAGGCGCCGAAAAGGGATGCCATCAACTTAGTTATTGCTTGTGCTTTAAGACAAGGTAAAAGAATTGAAGATATCTTCGAGGCGATAGAAATACTTAAAGAAGAAGGACATAAAGTACATCTGGATATTATTGGTGATGGGTACTTAATGAGTGAGTATCAAGAATTATGTCATAAGAAAAATTTAGATGAAAATGTCACTTTTTTAGGAAGAAAAGATAAAAATGCGGTTGCCAAAATTATGGCGAAGAACAATATTTATGTCATTAGTAGTGATATTGAAACATTCGCAATCGGCGGAATTGAAGCTTTAGCTTGTGGCATTCCGGTTGTCAGTACTAAATGTTTAGGTCCCGAAACTTACTTAGATAGTAAATGTGGCGTTTTCTGTGAAGTAAAAAATCCTAAGAGTATGGCGGAAGCGATAATTAAGTGTCATAAAACAAAATATGATCCTGATTATCTTGTAAAAGTTGCTAAAAAATTTAGTAGTGAAGAGATTGCAAAACAAGCAGTAGAATTATATAAAAGCATTTAAAAACTTGGCTTAAAAACCAAGTTATTTTTCTTCTATTTCATATTTAATAAAGAAGGGACGGAAGATATATTTATCTTCTTTACCACGTTCATAATGATAAACATTATACCCAAGACCTTTACATTCTTCGATTGTTCCATCATCATATTCATAAATAGTTTTAGATAAACACAAAGATGGTTCATTTTGATTTAAGACTTGGACAAAATCCCAACCCCAAATTACTAAGAAAATGATAACGATTGCCCAAAGAATAGAACAAATAATAGTTTTAACATAATTAGGACGAAATTCTTTTAAGAAATCATCTGCCATTTCTTCACTATCTAAAACTTTTTCTTTAGTTTCTCTTACAAAGTCTTTTGTAAATAAATCCGTAAGAAGTTCTGGTTCTTCTTCATCTTCTTTATTTTCGATAATTTCTTCCTTTTCTTCTTTAGGAGGTTCTGCAGGCATTTCTTCTTTAGATTCTTCTTTTATGACTGCAATCTCGTTAGTAACAATTTCTGGTACTTCATTAGGAGTGACTTCTGTTACTTCTTTTTGAACCTTTTCTACTATTTCTTCTGGTTTAGTTACAACTTCTTGTTTAGGTTTAGAAGATGGTTTCTTCTTAGAAGTTGAATTTTTCTTAGGAGTTATTTTAGCTTTAGAAGTAGTTGTTGACTTTTTAGCACTAGTTTTAGTTCCTGTAGCTTTGGTACTAGTAGTTTTCTTAGTTGTGGTCTTTTTAGACGTTGTCTTTTTAGTTGTGGTTTTACTAGTAGCTGTCTTCTTAGTTACAGTTTTTTTAGTGCTACTTGCACTACTTTTCTTTTTAGGTGTACTAGGTTTTTTTACTTCTTTTTCTTCGTTCATACTTCTCCCCTCTTCTAGTTTAATTACATAATTATTATAACATAATTAAAAATAGAAAAAAAGAAGATATTACTTTTTTTTATCTTCCTTTACTAATTCTTTTAAAGCAGTACCAAAAGTTGCTAAGCCTTGTAGTTCACTGGGAACAATGATTTTTGTTGCTTGACCATTTGCCATATTGGATAAGGTTTCGTAACTTTTTAGTGTTAAAACCGCATTATCGGCTTTCGCATCTTTTAACATTTTTATGCCTTGGGCTTCCGCTTCTTTTATCTTAAGCATAGCTTCCGCTTCGCCTTCAGCAATCTTTATTTGACTTAATTTTGAAGCTTCCGCACGAAGAATGGCACTTTCTTTTTCACCTTCCGCAATAAGAATTGATGATTTCTTTTCCCCTTCAGCTTGTAAGATTTTTTCTCTTCTTTCCCGTTCGGCACGCATTTGTTTTTCCATTGCTTCTTGTATATCTTTAGGTGGTAAAATGTTTTTTACCTCCACTCTATTAACTTTGATACCCCAAGGATCCGTTGCTTCATCTAAGATAGAACGCATTTTCGAATTAATAACATCTCTACTTGTTAAAGTTTGATCTAATTCTAGTTCCCCAATAATATTTCTTAAAGTAGTTGCAGTTAAGTTTTCAATAGCACTTACGGGATAATCAACACCATAAGTATATAATTTAGGATCAGTTATTTGGAAATACACAACTGTATCAATATGCATGGTAACGTTATCTTTGGTAATAACAGGTTGTGGTGCAAAATCCTTTACTATTTCTTTTAATGATACTTTATTGGATATCCGATCAATAAAAGGGATTTTAAAATGTAACCCATTCTTCCAGGTTTCATAATAAGAACCTAATCTTTCTATAACATAACTTTCCGCTTGAGGAACAATTTTGATACAAGGGATGATGATAATAACTAATAATATTAAAATTAATAATAAAACTTCCATTATTTATTTTCCTTTCTTACTTTTAATTTAACACCATCTATTTTTAAGATGGTAACCATTTTGCCTTTTTCGATTTTTTCTTCCGCAATAGCACTCCATTTTTTACCATCGACATATACTTCACCAATGGAATCAGGAGTGATATCTTCGGTAACTTTGCCTTTCATTCCGACTACGCGGTCTAAATTTGTAGGAGCATTTTTAAGTTTTAAACTTTTTTTGATAAAAGGTTTCGTACATACCATAAGAACTACTCCTAAGATGACAAAGCAAGTAAACTCAATAACAAAAGATGGGAAGAAGATGGAAATTACTAAGGAGACTAAACCACTTCCAATGAACCATATAGCTACTAAATCACTAGTTGCCGCTTCTAACATCGATAATAAAATAACGACGACTAACCAAAAAATATAATGTTCGATAATACTTCACTTCCTTTAACTTTATTATACAATACATTTTATAAATTACAATAAAATTTTAATACAAAAAAGTACGGAAAATATTACTCCACTACTTCCGTACTAGACCAATAATAACCTAATTCATTCTTTTTGAATGTATGCTTATATTCGGTAAAATTATCTTTATTTTGTAAGACATAATCTTTAGTATCCATACTATCATCAATAACAATATCTTCTCCCGTAAATAAATCTTTATCATAATCAAAGATTTCTGTTAAAATAATTTTACTATAAATATCTAATTCCTCATTGGTAGCTTTATAATCATCAATAATATAAATAACATTTCTTCCATTTGATCCACGACATTGACTACTTAAAAAAGCATTATCAAAAGAAATCATACACCATTTACCAACATTGTTAAAATAAGTATTATTATTACTTAAATTAAAATTCATATCTTTTAAAGTTAAATTATATTTTTGACGAAGTAATAAATCAATATTACTATTACTTATTTGGAAATAGGTATATACATTATCTTCCATACGATAATTAAAATCAATACTTAATAAGTCTTTAGGAAGACAGTTATTTACAATATTACAAGTTTTTTCTTCCCAGTATGATTCATTAGCGCCTTTTAAGGCATTATCAAATAGATTTTCTTTACTAACACTATTTACATCAAACCTCGTAACATGAAAAGGATAATCGACATCATCATAAATCATAAATAATGGAACATATGTTAAGTAGTTAGTTAATTCTTCATTACTTATATTAATAGTACTACTAGGTTTTTCTTCGTTACTATTTTCTAAACTAGAGTTCTTTACTACTTCTGTACTATACCAATAATAACCATTAGGACTTTTTTTATAAGTATGCTTATATGATGTAAAATCACTGGCATGGCTTTCTAGATATTCGGTATCTTTCACTCCATTTAAACTAAAAGTTTTATTAGTATATAAATCAACTAATTCTTTATTCATATTATTTTTAGCAACAGTTTCATAGATAATTAAATCATCTTTATCTTCTTCATATGTAGTATTAGCTTTAACAAGATTATTGGATTTAGAACAATCACTCGCCGCAAATTTCCCATTATTATAATAGAAACAAGTTCCTTGCACGGTGGCAAAGTATTTGGTAGTGCTACTTTCAAAAGTAATGGTATCTAAGTCTAGGTTATACATTTTTAATAAGTATTCTTTAATAGTATTATTATCAAATTGATCAAAGTCTTTATTATTATCTACCATATGTTGATCACTCATATAGCGTTTTATCGCCATTGCTGCTAAGATTTTTTTATCATAATTACTAATATTAGTCGAACTTTTACTATAAGCATCTTTAAGTCCACTTATTTCATAAGGAACATAATTTAAGTATTCTTGTACTTTAGCTTCCGTAATAGTTTCTTCTTCTGGAGCAATACTCGGTTCTTCCGTTTCTTCTTCACTAGGAGTCGTAGTATTTTGCGGAGTTTTATTTTGATTATGTTTCATAAGAAGATAAACACTTCCTCCACTTGTTACGGCGACGAGTAACATAGCCAAAATAATTGCAATAATTAAAGTTTTATTATTTTGCGGATTAGAATTATTGGGAACAGGCTCAGGAACTGGAGTTTGAACAGGATTGGGATTAGGAGTTTCAGGAGTTTGTGTAGTTTCAGTTTCAAATAAAACTTCGTGGGCAACAGGTTGTTCTAAAGTATTACTATCAGGGAAAAGATTGGTATTAGAATTTTGTGAAGAATTATTAACATTATTATTTAAATCATTATTCATTACTAACTCACCTATACTTTCGCCCTATTATTATCTTAATTATAGCACTTATTTTAGACAAAATAAAAAGTATAGTTTTAACTATACGTTTCATTTACAACAGTTGCTTACTTAACTTCGTAAACACTAACTTTTTTCTTATCGCGACCTAATCTTTCAAATTTTACTACGCCACTAATTTTAGCAAATAAAGTATGGTCTTTACCCATTCCAACATTAGTACCAGGATACATTTTAGTTCCTCTTTGACGGTATAAAATACTTCCAGCACTTACAGTTTCGCCATCACTTGCTTTAGCTCCTAATCTACGTCCAGCACTATCACGGCCGTTTTGGGTAGAACCTTGAGCTTTAACGTGAGCAAAAGTTTGAATATCTAAACTTAATAATTTCACTTTTATTCCTCATTTCTAACTATAATATTTTTAGGATAATTACTACTTAATTCTTTTAACATATTAATCATATTATTAAATACAATTAAAATATTTTTATCTTTATTTTTTAAAGTAGCACTAATATATCCTTTTTCATTAATAACTTCTAAAGAAGCATCATCAATACTTAATATAGCATTAAGACTAGTAATAACAATACTAGAAGCACTAGCACAT
The DNA here is from genome assembly GCA_947623845.1 of uncultured Bacilli bacterium. The sequence continues at coordinate 11,764 of CANQHM010000035.1, forward strand.
ACTATATCTTTTCCCATATCAGCATAATTAGCATGTCCTTTAACAGTTATCCATTCATCTTTTTTATAACTTACTTTAATCATAATTATTTAACAGAAATTTTTTTAATAGTAAGTTTAGTATAAGGTTGTCTATGACCTTTTTTAAGACGATATTTCTTTTTAGGTTTATAACGGAAGACAGTGATTTTTTTACCACGTCCTTGTTTTTCTACGGTAGCTTCTACTTTAGCCCCAGCAACATAAGGATTACCAACATTACCATCAACCATTAAAACTTCGTCAAATGTAACTGTAGAACCTTCTTCATTATCTAATTTTTCAACATAGATAACATCGCCTTCAGCTACATAATATTGTTTTCCACCTGTAACGATTATAGCTTTCATATATACCTCCTTTATTTTTTTAAGACACGCCCTTAAGGTACAAGTTAACTTGTTTTTAAACCTTTTTAGTGCGGTTTTAAGAAAGCCTTAAAACATTAAGATTATATCAATAACTTACGGGATTGTCAAATAGTTTTTTCTATGTTAGACCATATTGATTATTATTCCAATAATCCATAAATAAATAAGAAGTATTGGGATAATCTCTAATT
>CANQHM010000036.1 GCA_947623845.1 uncultured Bacilli bacterium
GTTATACGTATTCTAGCGAAAAAGGAAACAAAGACAGTGTTGTGTCATTTGGGAATATAAAGCGAATATGTAATGGGAGCGCTCATTAATGAAACTATTGGTGGATTAAATATAGCATATAGTGAATTTCAAATAGAATCCCCAAAACAACCAAATTACTTCCCTGCCACTAAATATTATGATATATACATATTTGAAAACGGCCATTTAGGAGATGCAACGAGAGAAACTGCAGGATGGAATGGTGATCTTCTTAATTTTCCAACAAATTCATCGCCTTGGTTCGTACGTGGTGGGCAACAATTAGATAAAGGTAATGCAAATGGAATTTTTGCCTATAGTTGGTATGGTGGAGGAGCTGGACCTGATAGAATTTTCCGTTCAGCCCTAACTGCATCATAAACATCAATTTCAAGATTACGTCAATATTATGATGTAATCTTTTTCAATAAAATATTTTACTTATTGCAAAGTATAAACTCTTTTCATTGACTTTTTCTCAGGGGGTAGGGTATAATGTTGTTATGATGAGGAGATTAGATTTAAAATTGCTCATGGGTTACCATTTATTTCTAATGAAATAAAAAGAGTTATGGTATATGATAATAGCATAATTTCTTATTGTGGTTATTTTTTGCATATTATGAAGTGAAAGGAGTAAAGATAATATGAAAGAATGGTTAGAAGAAAATTATAAAAAATGCTTAATAGTATTAGCATGTTTAATCGTAATATTAATAATTATATTTTTCTTACTAAGAAAACCTACTTATCTAATTACTTTTGATAGTAATGGAGGAAGTGTGGTATCAAGTGTAAAAGTAAAGAAAGGAGATAAAATACCCGAACCTGAAGAACCAACTAGAGAAGGATATACTTTTATTGGCTGGGAATATGAAGATGTCTTATATGACTTTAGTAAACCTGTAACTAAAAAGATGACTTTAAAAGCTTATTGGACAGGTAATGCTAGTGGTATAGTTTTAGAGAGTACTACTCTTACATTAAAACCTGAAGATGAAGAATCTTTAAAAATAACTATTAATGGGGATGAACTTACTTTAGAAGATCTAGAATTTATCTCTAGTGATGAAAGTATTGCTACTATAGATAGTAATGGTAAAATAACTGCTATTAAAGATGGTAAAGTAACTATTACTATAAAGAGTAAAGATGGTAAATATAGTGTAACATGTGAAGTAGTAGTAGCAAGTAAAGTAGTAGAAGTAGAAAGTGTAAGTATAACTGGTAATAATAAAGTTACCGTAGGAAATACTATAAAACTTACTGCTACTGTAAAACCTAATGATGCTACTAATAAAAATGTTACTTGGAAGAGTAGTAATACTAAAATTGCTATAGTAGATAAAAATGGTAATGTTAGAGGATTAAATGCTGGTACTGTAACTATTACAGCGACTTCTGATAATGGTAAAGAATCTAGTAAAACTATCACGGTTGAAGCTAAGAAAGAAGAACCAAAAGAAGAAACCCCAACAACTCCATCTAATCCTACTCCAAGTGATCCAACACCTAGTACTCCAACAACCCCAAGTGAACCAGAACCACCTAAAGATGTTGCTGTTACTGGTGTAACATTAACTGGAGGAAATAGTGTAAATGTCGGAAAAACTGTTAATTTAGCAGTTAATATAACTCCAGGTAATGCTACTAATAAAGACTTTACATGTACTAGTAGTGATCAAACTAAAGCAACGGTAACTAAATCAGGAACAAATTGTGTAGTCACTGGTAAAGATGATGGAGATGTAACAATTACAGTTACTACGGATGATGGTCATCATACCGCTACTCATACAGTAACTGTAAACTCAGTATTTGTTATGACTTTAATACCCGAAGATATGGGAGCAGGCATGGGTGTAACTCGTTATAAATATACTATAACAAAAAATGGAACACCAATCACCTTTATTACTGATGCTAATTTTACAAGTCTAACACTAAATAATATTAGTATATTTGACCCTGATACAGTATCTTCTGCAGAAGTTAAGGATAGTAATACAGCATCACTAGTGTATAAGGGCAAAACGATAAATGTTACTGTAATAAAAAGATAGAAGAAAGGAATGATAGAATATGAAAAAAAGGCTAAATAAAATATTATTAGCAGTGTTCTTAGCATTTTTTGTATCAAATATCAATACTAATGCTAAAAAAATGACATATCAAGAATTAGGACAAGAAGTATTAAGTAAAGAACAATATGCAGGTTTTGTGTATGTTGTAGGTGAATATGCATTTACTTCTCGTTATCAAGGATTTAATATCCAAGATGTAATGTTAGCATCAGCAAATAGCATTACTGTAGACGATATTAATTCTGATACTACTACGGCTACAATAAAAGATAAAACCAAAGAAATGACAATCTACCATATAAGAAGAACTAATAATGGTTGGGAAATTGCTGATAATTTAGTTGGAAATGGTACAGCATTCAATAGTAATGCTAAAGTAGATATTAAATATATTGATTATAAGTATATTGCTGAAGAAAGTAAAATCGACAACTTACTTGGAGAAATTAATGATTATACTGATAAACTAGGTGCTAATAGTGATTTCCAAAATAGTAACTATAGTAAAGATTTATCAATTAATAAAATTAATAATAATAGGTATGAACTAAAAGGTTTATTATTAAAGAAACCTGCTGTAAGCGGATTTAACGATAATCATACTGGATATTATATGGCATTTGCTTTAAATATCCCTGAATTGAATGATAATAGTACTTTAACTATAAGTGATGGTAAATATACTAAAACATTTAACAGTGGTGACTTCAAAACTGATAGCAATAATGGTACAGCTGTTATATGGCCGGTAGATCCTGAGAGTAAAACAAATACGATAACTATTACTTTAGATCTTGATGGCACTGGAAATGAATATGGAACAACTAAATATGAAATTATTTGGGATGAAGAATTAATTTTTCAAGAAGATAGTAAAGCATCTATAAATTCAGATTTAACTGAAGCAGAAACCCAAGAAGTAAAAGAAAAACTTGATTATGAAAAAACTGAAGAAGATACATATAGTATAAGTGGGCCTATTGATAAAACTTATACTTTAAGTGGAGATGTTGTACTTCAAAATGCTCCTGATAAACATTTTGCTGCAACTGATCCTAAAGGATACTATGCTTTAATAAAAATTACTGATGATGAATTTATACCAGGTAAGACTACTATTGTATTACCTTGTAAGAGTTGTACTGATGCAGATTCTAAGAAAACAATTAAACTTGAAGATAATTCCTTATCATTCCTAATGGCACTAGATAAAGAAGCCGGAAATAAAACTTTTGAAATAACCATTGATTTAGATGGTGAAGAAGATGCATACCTACCAGTTTCTTATACTATTGATTATAATGGAGTTAACTTTAAACAAAGAACTGAAGTTAGTATGTCTATAAGTAGTGAGGGTGTTAATAGAGATTATGGTTATAGTGCTGATCCATCTAGCATAAAATTAGATAATAATGTTTTAAGTGACACGGTTCCATTAGATGAAGGAGTTACTAATACTAGCTTAGGAAATGGAGAAAATTTAACCAAATATTATGTTCCAATTAAATTAGATATTACTGGTAAAAATAGTAGTACCAAAATATATGTAAATGATCATGAAACTACGGATACAACATTATTATTACCAGTATCTAAAAGTAAACAAAAAACTGAAAAATTTACTATCAAAGTAGATAATGGTGAAGGATATATTCCATATGAAGTTAGTATTTCTTATGAGGATTTATTATTCCAAGAAGCAAGTACTGTAATGGAAATTAAAACAATTACTAGTGGAGTATCATTTACTACAAATTGGGATTTAAGTAAACAAGATAGTGAATTAATTCTAGATGGTACTGGCAATGAAAGAACTTTAAAAGGTAAAGTAAAAGAACAAAAAGTAGATGGTGAAAAGAAATTCTATTTTGCTTTCCAAGTTATCACTTCTAAGACTAATAATCCTACAATCAAGGTAAATGCTAGTGCAGATAACGGGAAAGTAATAGAGCAAAAAGAAGATACTAGTTTCCCAAACAAAAAAATTAGTTATTTATATGAACTTCCAGAAACTTTTGATGATGAAAAAGAAATTACAGTTACAGTTGATTTAGATGGTGATGGGAATGCCTATGCACCAAAAACATATACAATTAAATTAAACCCTAGTGATGCTAATTTAGTTCATTTATATACAATTTCATTCGAATATATAGAAGGATATGAAGATATAAATGTCTATGAAGATGAAACTCCAAAAGTAAATAAACCAACTAATACTGATTATGTAAAATTTGCTCATTGGATTGATACTACAGAAAAATCTCAAGTTGATTTAAGTAAGCCAATAAATAAAGATGTTACTGTAAGCCCATATTATGATGTTTATTTAAGTGATTACATTAATAGTTATTATGGTGATGGCAAATTTAAAAGCCAAAATATGATAGTTAAAAATAGTGATAGTACATACACTTTTGAAATAACTAAAGAAAAATTAGATTTAAATAATTTAAGTGAAACCAAATTAGAAGATGCTTTTAAAGGAATTCTTACAGACTTAAAACTTCCATCTATTACTGTTAATGAAGAGATTGTAACTGATGCTAATAATGTTATAACAAACTTAACAAAAGATATGGGATCTTACCATACATATGATGATTTATTAAATGCTGAAAATAAAAATATTACATTAAAAGTTAATGGTACTGGAGATTCATATAAACTACATGATGGAGATAAAGAAGAATATACGTTTAATTTTACCTCTAATTTTAGAGTAGTAAAAAATAAAGCGGATTTAGCAAAGGCTTTAACGGAAAACGTTGCTAGAATAATTATTGATGATAATATAACAGATTTAGATGCAGCTTTAGAAGCAAAAAAAGATGTAACTATTGAAGGTAATGGTCATACATTAACATCTACTGCTACTGATGCTGTATTAAAGGTTAGCGCAAATGTAACAATTAATAATTTAAAACTTAATGATAACGCTGCTCAAGAACTAATTCATCAAGAGGATGGAACATTAAATATTGATACTTTAGAAGTTGTTAATATTAAAAAAGGCGATAATGGAAATGCATATGCCGCAATAGATGTTGAAAGTGGAACTCTAACTGTTAGTAAGCTTACATTCGCTGATGAAACTTATGATAACCCTGCTGTTAGAGCTAAAGAAGGCGCTAGCATTACATTAAATAGAACACCAAAAGGAACCGCTTCTCCAATTACTTATCAAGAAATTTTAACATATGAAGAAAGAAAAAAATTATCCCCAGATAAGGAAGTTTATGATGGTGATTTAAAACAAGATAAAGCTGGTTATCAATATAAACATTATTACAATAATTCTTCAAACGAAGATAAATGGTATAAAATAACTTTCCAAGGAGATATGGGTGTTGTTAGAGCCATGATAAATTGGAATAGATATATAGTTAAAGGCGAAAGTTTTACTGAAAGTACCTTACCAGATACTGTAGATAAAATTACAAAATATAACAATGGTGGATATAATTATACAGTTGGACAAATATGCCTTCGTGAAGGATATTCAAATACTTGTAAATCAAAAATTATTGAATTTGATGCTCCAACTGGCGATACTACATATTATATTGGATTATCAGGAGAACTTAATGCTAATGCAAAAGAAGTAGCAAATGCTCAAGCTTTATATAATGCTTTAAATGATGCGGGAGTTAATAATATCATTGTTACAGGAGATATAGATTTAACTACTGCTCCAGATTTATTCCCTAATGGTGTGCTAACAATTACTAAAGATAATCTAGATTTAGAATCAAAAGTTAATATGGGAGAATATAAAGGTTCTATTACTGGTAAAATAGTAATCAATGCTCAAAATGTATCTATTGAAAGATTATCTATTAAAGGAAAAAATACTGGTGAACAAGCTGAAGGAATTATTACTGTTAAACAATCTGGCTTCAACTTATTCCAAGGTGAAATCGCGGATGTAGAAGGAAACTTTAAAAATGCTATAGTATTTGATTTAGCATCTCCTAAAGCAAGTGTATCATTTATAAAATTTACTAGTACGAATTTAAAATCATTCATTGAATTTAAACAAATTATTGAAGCAGAAGCAGACGATGGTTTTGAAACTTCTATAGTAGGTAATGACTTCTTTGGAAGTACAAGCACTAAAGAATTTGTTGTACTAGATAATTTAGATAATACATCTCATGCTATGGATTTAGCGTTTAAACAATCTAGCTTTAAATTTGCTAATGAAGATGATTATGCACTTATGATTAAATCTACACCTACAGGTAGTAATCCAGTTAATTTCCACTTTGGAATTCCATCTACTAAAAAGGATAGTGCAGTTGATAAAGTAAGAATTGGAATAACTGTTACAGCGGATAAGTATGATGCTTCTTCTATAACATTTAATGCAGAAAAGAAACTTGATAATTTAGAGGTTCATTATATAGAAGGTACTGAAGATAAAGGTGTTAAAAATCCACATGGTGATACATATAATGCAAAATTAGAGATTAAACCTTCAATTTAAAGTATGAGAAAAATAGTTTATATATTCTTGATATGTTTATTACTACCTATGAATGCTTATGCAACCATAGGTAGTAATTCTTCTATAAAAGACGTTAATGTATATATATTTAAAAATGAATGTGATAAATGTATCCAAGAAGAAAAATGGTTAGATAGTATTTATACTAAATATGCTAGATTAAATATAGTTAAAGTTAATGATATAAAAAAATATGAAGATATTTTAAAAAAATTAAAAGTACCTAATAATAAATATCCGCTATTAATTATTGGATCTGATTACTTTATTGGGTTTAATGATAAAATTAAAGAAGAAGTAGAGAATGCTATTGAAGCTTACTCTAAAGAAGATAGTTATTGTGATATTTTTGATACCAAATTAAGTAATAAAGAATGTTTAGATCTTAATAAAAAAATATATACCAAACCTAAAAGTATTATGGTTCCTGTAATAGCAATAAGTACTTTGGGTATTATTAGTATACTTTTTAAATTAATTTTAGAATATAGAAAAAACAAAAATAAACTAGGTTAAGCATAGCCAATGCAATCTAGTTTTTTTCTTTTCATCTCGTCAAAATGTTAAAAAATAGGGGTATTTATGTCGTCAAAACGTTAAAAAATACTATGTTTTATCTTGTCAAAACGTTAATTTAGATATAAAATATACTTAAGAAAGAAGGAATAATTATGAATAATAATCCTTATTTTAAAAGAAAAATTTATAATAAACTAGTAGAATGGAAAGAAAATAGTAATGGTAAAACTGCTCTATTAATAGAAGGAGCAAGACGTATAGGAAAAAGTACTATTGCTCTTGAATTTGCCAAAAACGAGTATGAAGCCTACATATTAATAGATTTTAATATAGTTCCCGAAGAAATAAAAAACTTATTTATCCATGAAAGAAGCGATATTGACTTAATATTACAAAAATTACAATCATTTTATGGAAAAGTTTTACCTGTAAGAAAATCCTTAATTATATTTGATGAAGTCCAATTCTGTCCTGAAGCTAGATCCCTAATAAAATACTTAGTAGCTGATGGAAGATATGATTACCTAGAAACTGGTTCTTTAATATCTATCAAAAAGAATGTTGAAAATATAATAATACCTTCTGAAGAAAAAAAGATTAATATGTACCCCCTTGATTTTGAAGAATTTTTATGGGCGATGGGTGATACCACTACCATACCATTTTTAAAACAATGTTATGATAATAAAACTAAAGTTGATATAGCTCATAATAGAATTATGAAAGACTTTAGAACTTATGTCCTTGTAGGAGGAATGCCTCAAGCTATAGTAGAATATATAAATACTAAAAGTTTTGATAAAGTAGATGAAATAAAAAGAAATATATTATCACTATACCATGAAGATATAAATAAATATGGAGATAATAGTAAAAAAATAATTAGAATGTATGATAATATCCCAAGTCAATTATCTAATGGAAGTAAAAAATATAAATTATCATCAATCGATAAAACTGCTAGAAATATCAATTATAAAAATAAATTAACTTGGTTAGATGAAGCTAAAATTATCAATCTATGTAATAATGTTACCGACCCAAATATTGGTCTAGATTTAACTAAAGATGAAAATAGTTATAAATGTTATCAATCAGATGTCGGACTACTAGTTACCCAAGCATTTATAAATAAACCATTTGTAGATAATGAAATATATAAAGCTATTTTATTTGATAAGTTAAATGTAAATGAAGGAATGATAATGGAAAATTATGTTGCTCAAACTCTTAAATCCAAAGGTTACGAATTATTTTATTATTCCAAAAATGATAATGACGTAATAGAAAATAATATGGAAGTAGATTTCCTAATAGTACAAGATAAAAAATTAAATCCTATTGAAGTAAAATCAGGAGATTATAAAAAACATACATCTATTGATCGATTTAAAGATAAATATAAGAAAAATGTTGGTACAAGATATGTCCTTCATCCTAAAGACTTAAAAGTTGAAGGAGATATAGTTTATTTACCATTATATATGGCTATCTTCTTGTAACATGTGTAAACTAAAAAAGATCTCGAAAGATCTTTTTTAATCTTTATATTCTGCATCTAAGTAATAAATTGGTCTTCCTTCTTTAAAGTAATTTTTTTCAAAATCGGTCATAATATTCTTAATTGGATTCTCATCATGATGAAGATCTAAACTAACTCTTTTAAAAGAATACCAATATTGTGATAAACTTTCTAATGAATAAGCAAAGAATCCCTTATTATCCGTTTTTAAAATAATATGTTTATCTTTTTTAAATATTCTATCATATATTTTTAAATAACTAACATGAGTAAATCTTTTCTTTTCATCTTGTGGTTTAGGCCAAGGTTCAGAGAAAGTAAGATAAATAGTATCAATTTCTTTACCAAAAACATTAATTAAATCACTAGCATCCATATTAATTAATCTTAAATTAGAAATATTAACACCCTCTAATCTTTCAGTTGCCATAACCATTTGCGAAGCATATAACTCGACCCCTATAAAATTAATATTAGGATAAGCTTTCGCCATATTGATAATAAAATCTCCTCGTCCCATCCCTAGTTCTAAGTGAATAGGTTTATTATTCCCAAATACTTCTCTCCATTTATTCTTATAATTAGTAGGATTATTAACAACATAAGGACATTTACTAATAATCTTACTCGCATCTTTTATTACATTGTAACGCATAAATATCAACTCCTATAAGTAGTATATCATAAATTAACGTATTATTCTTTTTAAAGTTAAAGAATCAGGTGTTCTACTATTTACTCTAGCTCTTACATTATCTTCGATTTGTTTATTTAATCTTTTAATATAAGCACTTGTTAAAATAGTTGCTTTATGTTCTGTTTCTTCTTCTTTTTTATTACTAGATCCATTTAAAACTCGTACTTTAATTTCCATATAAAACCCGTCTTTCTAATCATTATTTTACTAAAAAATATTTTATTTGTCATTAGTAATTAAAAAAAGAAAACTTCTTCTTAAAGTTTTCTCTCTAATTTATTATTATTTAATAACGAGCTAAGTCTTTGGGTATCTTCTTCATCACTATAACCATCATATTTAGGAGCATGTTCTAATTCTTGAATATTAAATAAATCCCAATATTTTAATTTAAAATGAAAAGTTGTTACTCCTTTTGGGGTCTTAATCCCTGCTACAAAGTCGCCGTTAAACATCGGGTCATTCACCTCATCATAATGTTTCTTACTTTTAAAAGAAAGAGTAGGGTAAGCTTGACAAACTAATGCAAACAAAATCATTCTTTGATAATATAACATTTCAAATGTATGATGAGTATCACTTATTCCTTTGGTTGAATAACCATCTTTTTTTATTGTTTCAATTAAATTATTTATGATTTCAATGTAACCCATATTAATCTCCTTTTTTCTTTTTTACAATGAATCTATCACATACTGCTAAAATAGAAGGTAAGAAGACTAAAATCAAGATTGTTGAACAAATCGTCCCCTCGGAAATAGTTTTACAAATCTTCGCTGCAATAGCAGAAGTAAATGAAGCAATAATCAAAGTAACAATTATTAAAATAGAACTTGATGTTAAAATAGTATGAATAGAAGTATTATAAGATTTTTTAATCGATTCTTTAATATCTAAAGTTTTTCGGTGTTCTAAGTAATAAGAAGTAAATAATATCGCATAATCTATTGTTGCTCCCATTAAAATACTTTGAACAATCAATATCGCAATAAAGTATACATTCTCACCTGCAACCCCTAAAATTCCCATTGTTAAGTAAACGGCACATTGAATAGTTAAAACTAAAATAATAGGAATAATTAAGGATTTAAATGTCATTGCTACTACGATAAATATCGCCACCATGGTAATTATTGTAATTAAATTTAATTCATCATCAAAAGTTTTACTCATTTCATAAGCCATTGGTGAATCCCCAATAACATAAACTTCATCTAAATCTTTTTCTAAACTATCTTTCGTCTTTTTAACTAAGTTAAAAGTATCTTTTCCCTCTAAATCTAAAGTTGTATTTAAAACTACCCGTGAATAATTCTTAGCTACTAGTAATTCTTTAGCAGCACTAATTGTATCTTTTGCTTCAAGAATCTTATTTCGCATATCATCATCAATATATTCCGTAAATCTTTTATCTAATAAGATATCATTATTTAAATAATTAACAAACTCTTCTAAAGTTAAAGTCCAACTATTATCATAAGCTTTATCACTACCTAAATAGATATATAAAACCTCTAAAGTATCTTTTTCAACATCATTAGAAAGCGTATTAGTTATGGCAAATATTTCTTCGGCATTATACAAAGTATTATTTAAAGTATTGTCCATTATCTTATTAACTGTTGTTAACTTACTAATTTGATCTTTACTAAAATTACTAGCATATGCTGGATTTTTAATAACATCATTAAGCAAGAAATTTATAAAGTCTTTTAAAGATATCATATAATTTTTATTAACATATAAAGAATCATATAAACCATATAATAAACTAGTATCATCTTTATTTAATCCTAAAAGGGTAGCAAGACTTGTACTATCATAATTAGTATTATTTATGGTACTTTCCATTATAACATTAAGAAGATTTAAGTTATCTAACATATCTTTAGAAAGATTATTCTTTAAAACTTCATCATTTTGATGAGCAAGTAAAAAGGTAACAAATTCTTGAGGTGTTAAAGTAAGATTAGTATTACTTATTAAATAAAGAGTATAAAGATTTTGCGTCATACTTTTATCTAAATTAATTATCGTAGCTAGTTCTTCATAATTAAAAGTAAGATTATTTTTAGTACTATCCATAATTGTTAGTAATAAATTTAATTTTGCTAAAGTAGCTTCATCTAAACTAGGTTTTAACATATAATGCTCTTTATTATCTAAAAGGAATTTAGTTAATTCATAAGGTGTGATAGTTTGTTTACCGGATTGTTCGATAGAACTTTTAAGAGAAATAATTAAGTCCATTTGCAATTTATCTTTTCCAAATAACGGAGCAATTTCAGTACTCGTCATTTCTTTATCAAAAATCTCTGGATTACTAAATTTTGCTAACATTCGTAAATTAGTAATGGTATCCGATGTAAAACTATTAGCATAAGAAGGATCCATGACTACATTATCAAGAACAAAATTAGCAAAATCATTAAGTGTAAGGGTTAAAGATGGTGTTTGTAAAGATAAATAATAAGTATATAAATCACTTACGGTTTGAGCATCGATTCCTAGAAGAGTAGCAATTTCTTCACTCGTCATTTTCTTAGTAATCGTCTCCGTATTAACAAACTTCGTCATCATTGCTAATTTTTCTTTATTCGCATCATTAATTCGTCCATTATATTTATTATTAGGTAAAACATCTTTATTCATAAATGTTGTAAATTCTTGTAAAGTAAGTTTTTGAGTATTATGTTTGGAACGATAATAAATTAATAAGTCATTAATATCACTAGC
>CANQHM010000037.1 GCA_947623845.1 uncultured Bacilli bacterium
TAGTCATATTTATGGATTTAGTATACCGAGTGCCGAAGAGGTGGTAACTAAAGATGAAGTAAATAGGTGATAAAAACAAAAGGAGATGATTTTAATGGCCGTAGTTTCTATTAGTTATTTATTAGAAGCTGGAGTTCACTTTGGACATCAAACTAAAAGATGGAACCCAAAAATGAAGGAATATATATTCCAAACAAGAGATGATATACATATCATTGATCTACAAAAAACTGTAGAATGTATTGAAGCTGCTTATGCAGAAATCAATAATATTGCAAAGAATGGAGGTACTTTCTTATTTGTTGGTACTAAAAAACAAGCGCAAGAAGGTAGTGAAGAAACTGCTAAAAGAAGTAATTCATTCTATGTAATTGAAAGATGGTTAGGAGGAACACTTACTAACTTTAGAACTATTAGAAGAAGAGTTAAAAGACTTGAAGAAATTGAAAAAATGGAAAGTGATGGAACATTTGATGTTCTACCTAAAAAAGAAGTCATTAAATTAAAGAAAGAATATGACAAATTAAACAAATTATTATGTGGTATTAGAGAAATGGATAAATTACCACAAGCTATAATTATTGTTGATCCTAAAAAAGAATATAATGCTATTAGAGAAGCAAGAAAATTAAATATCCCAGTATTTGGTATTGTTGATACTAATTGTGATCCTGATGATGTTGATTATGTAATACCTGGTAATGATGATGCAGTAAGAAGTGTTAAAGTTGTTCTAGGAGTATTAGGTAATGCTATTTGTGAAGCTAATGGTTTAGAAATGATTGACTTCGTTACAGAAGAAGATAAAAAAGGTGAAACTAATAAAGAAGTTAAACAAGATGTGTTAGAACAAGAAATGAAAAAAGATGAACCTAAAGAAGAAGTAAAAGAAGAAAAAGTAGAAAAAGAAGAACCTAAAAAAGAAAAAGCTCCTAAGAAAGAAGCTAAAAAAGAAGTTAAAGAAGAAGTTGATTTAGAAAGTTTAACTTTATCTGAATTAAAAGCTAAAGCTAAAGATGCAGGAGTAAAAGGTTACAGTACTATGAAAAAAGCAGATTTAGTTGCTGCTCTAAAATAGTGAAAGGGTGAATTTATGGTAACTGCTAGTGATGTTAAGAAATTAAGAGAAATGACCGGTGCTGGTATGATGGACTGTAAAAATGCCCTTGATGCCACTAATGGTGATATGGATAAAGCTGTAGACTATTTAAGAGAAAAAGGAATAGCTAAAGCTGGTAAAAAAGAATCTAGAATTGCTGCCGAAGGATTAGCTAATATTTATGCTAACGATGAAAAAGCTGTTATTCTAGAAGTAAATAGTGAAACAGATTTCGTTAGTAAAAATGATGAATTTAAAAGTATGTTAGATACTATTGGTAATACTATTTTAAATAGTGATGCTACGACTATGGAAGAAGCTTTAGAATTACCATGTGATGATGGTACTATTAAAGATTTAATTGTAGCTAAGACTGCTAAAATAGGAGAAAAATTATCATTTAGAAGATTTACTGCTGTAAAGAAAAGTAAAGATGAAGTATTTGGTTCTTACTTACATATGGGTGGTAAAATTGCTGTTCTAACGGTATTAAAAGGAGCTAACGAAGAAGTAGCAAAAGATGTAGCGATGCAATCTGCTGCTATGCGTCCTAAATATGTTTTTGAAGCTGATGTTCCTGAAGAAGAAGTTAATAGAGAAAAAGAAGTTTTAAAAGAACAAGCTATTAATGAAGGAAAGAATCCGGAAATTGCTGAAAAGATGGTTATAGGAAGACTTAAGAAATTCTATAGTGAAATTTGTTTAGCAAATCAAGCATTCGTTAAAGATGGAGACGTTACAGTTTCTGAATATGTTAAGAAAAATGGTGGCGAAATCGTTTCTATGATTCGTTATGAAGTTGGCGAAGGTATGGAAAAGAGAAATGAAGATTTTGCTGCTGAAGTAATGGCTCAAGTAAATAATAAGTAATATTAAGGCATCACTTAAAAATAAGTGATGTTTTTTTAACTTTTTCTTGACGGGGGGGGGGTATAATTTGCTATGATTATTATGAAAGTAAGGTAATCATAGATGAGAAAATTTAATCCCGAAAAAGAACTAAGTAAAATAAAAAATGGTAATAAAAATAAGATTATAGTAGGTTTATGTACTTTACTATTAATTGTAATAGTAGGGTATTCCTTTGCACTATACCAAGTAAGACACACTCAAAAATTAGTGTTTAATACTGTTGCTGAATTTAAGAAAAGAGACATCTATTTATCAGTATTAGTAGATGGAGAATATCAAAATGATTTTCCTGCAAAAGAAGAAGGAATGTTATATGGTGGTTATGAATGTGATGGAGATGCTAAAATAAATTTTGATACAGAACAATGGCAAGTAGCATTGTATGCTAGCCATCCTGATAAATGTACAATAAAATTTGGACATAAATATGTAGATCAAAGTGGAGCAAATTATCCAGAACTATATCAAGGAATGATACCAGTATATTTTGAAAATGGAAAAATATATGTAGCAGATATAACAAGTGAATGGTATAACTATGATGAAAATAAATGGGCGAATGCAGTACTTATTGATTATGCAAATAAAAAAGATAAATTTTATGATGATAATGGCAACCTATTAGGAGGACATGAAGTAGGTGAAGAAGATATCCTTCAAATGTATGTATGGATTCCAAGATATAAATATCAATTATGGAATGTTAATAATGAGGGTAAACCAAAACAATTAATAAATATAGAATTTGAAGAAGATACAGCAAATACTGGAAATATAAAATGTATATATACGAATAATGGAGATGGAACAATAACTGAAGATTGTAAAGATAAGAATACACAAGCTCCTGCTAAAAATGCAGATTGGTATACACATCCCGCATTTACTTTCAAAGGGACAACTAAAGAAAATGGTACAGAATTAAAAGGAATATGGATAGGAAAATTTGAATCAAGTGATCCTACTAACGAAAATGGAAGAACATATATGAATAAAATAAACGGCATAACGATATTGCCAAATAAAACGAGTGTAGTAGGTAATAATATAAGTACTATATTTTATGAGATACGAAATATCGAATTAGTAAATTTTGCTAAATATAATATAAATAATACAAAAATTGATACACATTTAATGAAAAATAATGAATGGGGAGCAATGGCATACCTAACTCAAAGTATATATGGCATATATAAAGATGAAAAGACATGTAATATAGATGATATGACATTTGAAGATTGTGAAGTATGGTTAAATAATGTTGCTCAAGGAGAAGGAAATGGCAGTCAAACTTACACATATGGCGGAACCGCTACAGGATGCACAGGAACGAGTGTTAGTTCTAGAGTAGAATGGAATAAAGCAGAACCCGGCTCTCCAGTAGATTGCCCATCTGGACGAAAATGGAATGAAAGCGGTATAAATTCAAGTACAACTGGAAATATGTATGGAATATATGATATAAGTGGCGGAGCATATGAATATACAATGGGAGTCACGCTTAATGAAAATGACAAAACTATTAATTTAGGAGGTAGTGGGTTTGTTGCCAATGTCTTTCAAGATCCAGCTTCGATAGAATCTAAATACTATGATATTTATACATTTAGTGATAAAAACACAACTCACGAAAGAGGCCATTTAGGCGATGCAACTAGAGAAATTATAGAGACATTTGAAATAGGAAATGGAGCATGGAATAAAGATTGGGCTGTATTTCCTAATAAGGCACTTCCGTGGATGGAACGTGGTGGTTATATTGATGCAGGAGCTGCGGGAGTATTTGCTTTCCATGGTATGACCGGAGTTGCTGCCAATTCTGTTTCCTTTCGGGTTGTCTTAACCGCTCAAGATGGTAATGAATAAATAATCGTAAAGCACTAAGGTTAGTGCTTTTTTTCTTTAATAAATTAAGGTATAATATATGTAAGGAAGTGTTATAAATGAATAAAACAGTACGTAAAATATTATATGCCATCGCCTTTGCTTTAGCGATTGGGGCGTTTATTTATCTTGGTAATATGGAATACGGTGATGAAAAGAAAATATTAAAAGATAATGAAAGATTTGCTAATGAATATGATATATCTAAAGATAATCCTTTTACTTATGTAGATTCAAGAACCGTATTAAAATTATTAGAAGATGGTAATGGATTCTTATTTTTAGGATTTAGTAGTGATGAATGGAGTAAAGAATATGCGAAATACTTATATGAAGTAGCAAGTGATATGGGTATCGAAGAAATATATTATTATGATATTTTAAGAGATCGTAGTGAAATGACTAAAAACTTTACGAATATTCTTAATAAGTTAGAAGAATATCTAGTTAAGACGGATACGAAAGAAGCTTACTTATTTGTACCTAAATTATTAGTAATTAAAAATGGTACGGTTATCTTTGAAGATGATACCACAGCTTTAGTAAAGGGTAGTATTACTCCTAAAGATTATTGGACTGCTAATAATATTATTGATTTTAAAAATAGATTATATGAAAATCTTACTTTAGAAGATAAAGTTCCTGAAGAAATACCGGAAGAGGAAGAATTTATTGGAGGAGAAGAAATAAATGGATAAATTAGAAAGAAGTAAAACTAGTTTTATATTATTTATTTTAATTATTATTGCTTTAATTTTAGGGGGAACATATTTACTTAAAAATTTAAATAAAAAAGAAGAGAAAAAAGAAGAAACTAGTATTAAACTAGATGATAGTAAGGAATACTTCTATAATGAATCTAATGAATGTTTAAGCATTTTAATACCTATTTGTTATCCCCATGTTAAGATTAATATTGATAGCGAAGATGCAAGAAGCCTTGAAAAGAAACTAAATGAAGATATGGATAACTTAGATAGGAGTTATGAAAAAATTACGGAAACGGATACAACCGATATGGAAATAATGTATCCTTATGATGATATCTTTAGTGCAAGAACCATAAATTATGTAAATTATACAAGTGCTTATGTCTTTAGTCTTTCCGTAACATCTTATAAATATTATGCAACCGGCGAATTTGAAGATATGGAATCTACTTCATATAACTTTGATTTAAAGACTGGAAAGTTATTAAGTAATGAAGAAGTTTTAAAACTATATAAATTAAATGAGGAAAAATTAGTGGAAAAAATTAATAAAGAAAAAGGTAATAACTTTGACGAGTTAGATAGTTATACCGTTTTAGTAGATGAAAAAAATAATATTATTGTAAATTATGTTGCGAGTGAAAATGATATCGTTTATAATGATAGTATAACGATTTATAAATAAAGGAGAAAATATGGATATAAAAGAAATTGAACAAAAAATGCAAGGAGCGATTACTAATTTAGAAGCAAGATTAGTAACTATAAGAGCGGGGAGAGCAAACCCTTCAATGCTTAATGGCATTAATGTGGATTATTATGGGGTACCAACACCAATTCAAAGTTTAGCAACGATTAATGTACCGGAAGCAAGAGAATTATTTATTAAACCTTTTGATAGAAGTGTATTAAAAGATATTGAAAGAGCAATTAATGAAGCGAATATTGGAATTACGCCAACTAATAATGGCGAAATGATTATCTTAACAGTTCCTAAATTAACCGAAGAGACAAGAAGAGATTATGTTAAACAAGCGAAAGAAGAAGCGGAAAAAGCTAAAGTCGCTTTAAGAAATATAAGACAAGATGCGAATAACGAGGTTAAGAAATTAGAGTTACCTGAAGATCAAGAAAAGAATACTTTAGAAGATATTCAAGATTTAATTACGAAGTATAATAAAATAGTTGATGATAAATGCAAAGAAAAAGAAAATGAACTAATGACAGTATAGGAGACTCAATATGGACGGTGAATAAAAAATAAAGGGCTTAATTTTAAGCTCTTTTACTTTGTTAAAATAAGTTTTTGATTTTGTTCCATAACATCTTTTAGTATTTTTTTGATATAAGCGGGACGAATGTAACCATAAACATCATAATTATGGACGTAAACTTCGGGAACATTAATATGGAGAGTTAGTTCTAACCAAGCAGCGACGATATGACGATGACAAAACTCATTATAATCTTCATAACAAAGAAGAATAGAATTATCTAGCACATTATAAACTTCCATCGGATTTAATTTAGAAAGTACTTGTTTATAATATTCTTCAATATAATAACGATTATTTTCTAGTTCACTAACTTTTCCGATATTATCGTGCCATATTTGCCAGAATCCTTTTTTAGGAGCAAGTTTAGGATAAGCTTCCCCTTTAAAACCCGCATCTTTTCCTCTGTTACCAGAAATAGCTACTAAACGATAGGGTGCGTTATGGACATTTTTATGACTAGCAGTATAAATCATATTATTTAAACCTCCAAATTTCTTTTTAAGGTATTACCTAAAGTATTACCAAATACTATATTACTATAAAATAGATATTCTTTTTGATCTTTATACTTATTGAAAATTGATATTAGTTCATGATCTTTAGTTAAGTTATAATATGTTTTAATAAATAATAATTTTTTAATAGTATTATTATCAACGGGATTTTTAAATACTTCATCACAGAAGAAGATGGCTTCAATCATAAGGAAGTCAAAATCACTTTCTTCTAGTTGGATTTTTTGATCTGCTTCATGTTCACGTTCAATACCTCCGTCTCTAAATAGTTCTAAACGTCCGTCATCTAAAGCATATAATAAACGATTTTTCGTTAGAACTAAATCGGGAGTGGAATTAGTTTTTAAGTAATTATCTAACTCATATAGATAAGCGGTAAAGAAGATTTCTTCAATAGTAGGATTTAAATATGAGGAATAAGTTCGACTGTTTTTAGTAATTATTGGTTCGTCATCATCGTCTTCGTCTACTTCATTAGAGTTAGATTCTTCTTCATAATCAGCCATTTCTTCCGTACCGGCAATAAAAATTTCCGCATCTTCTTCACTAATTATTTCCGGTTCAATATCATCAATTTCATCTTCTTCATCCTCAGGGTCTTTAAAACTAATATAACTAATAAGCGAAGATAATTTATGTTCTGCTAAAGAGTTAGACCCAAAAATAGCATATTGATATAAAGATTTTAATTGGGGCGTAATATCAAAAAGGATACTTCCTTCTTTATCTACTTCCGGGGATACGTAATAATCGCATTCTTTCCAATTTTCATAATTAATTGGTAACTCGTCGTATTCTAAAGGTGGTTCTAAAGTAAGGGCGATATATCTAAAAGCATCTAGTTTTTCTTCTCGGGTATTTTCTAAATCAAGTAAGAAAATTTCGCGCATAAATAGGTATTTAGGTAAAATATCTAGTTTATGTAAATAAGCGGTTTCGATAACTCTTTCAATATTTAAGTATTTTGATAAAATATTTTTAATCGTTTTAACATTTAAAACTTTAAATACTTCATCACTAAAAGTAGCATCATAAAATCTTTGAATACCTTTAGTATGTCCTTCAATATTTGTAATAGCAATAATTAAATCTTCATAAGAAACATTCTTTTTAAGTTTTAAAGCATTACTATTATGAATTTCAAATAGAGTAGGATATTTATTTAAAATATTAGTTATAACATGGAGGAAAGGTTCTTTAACAAATTCTGGTTCTTCTTTCCAAGCATCTTCTAAATAATATATTTTATCAAAACTCGGATCCCGATAATTTTTAATTACTTCTTCTAAAATAGTATTATATAATTCTTGTAAAGTAGAATATTTAATTATTTTTCGATTTTCATAAGCATAATTAATACTAAATAAAAGTATAGTTAAGTATTCATATGGTATAGACATAATAAAAACCGCCCTTTCATAAGTTAATATTATAACATTAAATTTTAAAAATTAAATAAAAAGATATTACTTTACTATAAATTTTAAATATTTAAGATTATTTCTTGACAAATTATTACATAAAATTATATTATAAAAGTGTAGAAAAGGAGTAGTGTTTGTATGGATAAGAGAAAAGCGATTAATCGTAATTTTGGAGTATGTTTAGCAGTAAGTATTGCCCTTACAATTTTTGGGTTAATATTTATGATGATGGCTGGAGACCAAAGAAGTATTTATGGAATAGTTAATTATGTTGATAATACTCTAAAACTTACGGGTGAAATCTTATTAGGAATCGGTATATTTGCGATTGCAGGATCAATTCTTTATCGGTATGTAGCTATAAGCAAGTTAGAAGGACGTCCTTTATTTCAAGCTAGTGAAGCTGCAGCACCTGTTAAAGAAGAATCTAATCCAGCTGAAGAATTACGTAAATTAAAAGCATTATACGAAGAAAAAGCAATTACTAAAGAAGAATATGATGAACAAAGAAAAAAAGTATTAGAAAGGATGTAAGGCTATGGAAAAAGAACTTGAAAAGTTGAAAATGTTACTTGATGAAGAGCTAATTACCAAAAAAGAGTATGATACTAAGAAAAAAGAAATAGAAAAAAAGTATGAAGAAGAAGAAAAAAAGACAGAAGAGGAAGTAAAAAAAGAAGAAACTAAAGAAGAAACTAAAAAAGAAGTAGTTGAAGAAAAACCTCAAGAAGAAAAGAAAGAAACAGCTAAAGAAGAGGTTAAAGAAGAAAAAGTAGAACTTAAAGAAGAAGTAAAACCAGAAGTTAAACCAGCAGCAGAAGTAAAGAAAGTTTCTAAAGAAAGCAATACTAATAAACAAAGTAAAGCACCAATGATTATTGCTATTGTAGTAGTATGTGCCATATTATTAGTAGGTGGCGGATTTCTAGTAGCTAATATACTAGGTGGTAATAATAAACCTATTGCAGAAGTATGGGGTGAAACTTACTACGTTTATTTAAAAGATATTGTTGCTAATAATAAGCAAGAAGATGCCGGATTACCAGAAGATATTAAAAATGGGAAATTAGGATTCTATGATGTTAAAGAATTAGATGATCCTGTTATGGTTATATCTTATGAAGAAGATGATGAAACATATTCAAATGTCTATTATATAGAAGATGGTAAAGTAAATGCTAAAGTTTATGAAGACCCTACGGAAGTAGAATTCTTATATAATATTGAAAATGACGAATATGATTATTATACCCATACGAGTGATAGTGAAAGTGATACTTATCAAAAAGTAAGTGATGGTATCGAAAATAATAATGATGATAATTATACCTTTACCGAAGAAGATAAAACAGTGGTAACGGATAATGATGGCAATGAAGTAGAAGTATCTAAATATGAAGAAACTTTTGCCGAAGTAGAAGTTAAAGATAATACTGTTGATTACAATTATGAATTAAATGAAAAAGAATTAAAAAATAATATTAATGATAGTATTAGTGATTATAAAGAACAAGATGATTTAGTAAATAAAAATGTCGAAAAGCAAGTAGATGACCATATTAAAGAAATTGAAGATAGAAAAGAAGAAATGAAAGAAATTGAAGAAAATAGCTTTAAACATGGTTTAACTAATATGGATGATGCTTTAAAATATGAAATTTCATATTATGGTGGTGGTTTATTAACTAGTTTATTTGAAAATGGTGCTACTACTATAACAGCGCAAGATTTACCTGATAGTGAGCTTGCAGAAAATATTTATCAATATATGTATAATGAGCGTGATGATGTATATGATCTTGATAAAGTATATACTGAAGATGAAATTAAAGAGATGTTAAAAGATTTATATGGTAAGAATTATACTTATGATCATAAATTCACCGAATTGGGAGCATGTTCTTCTCTTGGTTGGGATAGCAGTAAAAATGGTTATGTTCAACAAGGTGGATGTGGTGGTTTAAGTTTCGAATCCGATCCATACTATCATAGTAAAATCTTAGAAAAAACCGATAATACCATAACAATTGCAACAATGTATGTCGTACCAACCGCCGATAAAAAAGATATGACGATTGCGAAAGCACCATATAAAATATATACTGATGGTACAAAGAAGAAAGAAATTACGTCATTAAATACAAAACCTAGTGAGGGAGAACTTGATGATATTGTTGAAAAAAGTGGTATAAAATATAAAGTTACATTTGATATTGATAATGGATTCTACCATTTCAAAGAAGTTAGTATAGTTAATTAATTTAAGAGAGGAAGTAAAATTCGTGAAAAAAGTAAAAACAATATTAATGAGTAGTGCTTTACTATTTATGGTAACAGGTTGTGGGTATAATACTTATTTAGAACAAAATAAAAATCCTAATCCTGAAAAAGTTGAAGAAGAAAAAGAAGAAGAACCAACTAAAGAAACCACTAATAATAAAACAGGTAGTTATGTTATAAGTGTAGAAACGGGATTTGATAATGGTACGCATGAAGCTGTAATATACTATAATGATGATAATAAGTACTATGTTATTGATGAAAGTGGTAAAACTAAATATAAATTTACTAAAGAGGGAGATAATTTTGTTTATCGTAATGGCTATTTAGTAGAATCTTCAGGAGATAATACTTGGGTAAAAGATTTACGTACTAATAAAAAAATATTTGAAGGCGATAAATATAAAAAATATGTTGATGTTACAGAAGATGGCCATGTACTAGTTAATATCTTAAAAGAAGAATTATCAGGAAATTCCTATTATTCTCAAATATTAGATAAAGATGGAAAAGTAGTATGGGAAAATGAGAATAAACGAGCTTCTGTGGAATACTTTAAAGTTATAACTAAGAATTTAGTTATCTTCTCTCCATATTCTTATGATAATTATCGAGCTATTAATGCCAAAACGGGAACGGAAACAGATTTAAAACTAGATGGTGTTAAATCATATTTAGATATATCTATTACCGGTAATAATGTGTTATTTGGTATAAGTGCAAATAATGATGATTATGAAATAATTAATGCTGATACCGCCGCTGTAACATTTACGGATACTAGTCATGTAAATCAAATATTTAATGATAAATATGTTTTTGCTAGACCATTATGGGGAACTGTAGGAATATATGATTATAATGGGGAATTAGTAAAAGATCTAACAGAAGGTGATGTCCAACATATAACATATAAAGATGGTAAATATTATGTTATAAGTAATACTAATTTCTTCTATGTAATGGATGAGTCATTTAACTATGTTAAAGAACCTAAAAAAATTGAAGAAGTAGATGGTATTAAGAATTGGGAATTTAAACCTTATGGTATAGTAATACCTAATGATGATTTATATAAAACTACTTATATTCCATACGATAGCTTTAACCCAGAAAAAAGTATTAGTAGTCAATTAAAAACTTTAGATGGTCAAATAAAATATTATAATGATAAAGTTGGTTTAATGCTTACTAATAAAACAGATGGTAATGTTTCTGGTGGAGCTTATAAATTAATTAATATAACTAATCTTAAAGAAATTAAAATTAGTAAATAGAGTCATATTAGAGTATGGCTCTTTTTTTAATTTTTTCTTGCTATTTTAACTTCTTTATATTATAATTAGTTTGTGCTTTTAAAAAAAGTGTTTTTGTCCTCGTAGCTCAGCTGGATAGAGCATACGCCTTCTAAGCGTACGGTCAAGCGTTCGAATCG
>CANQHM010000038.1 GCA_947623845.1 uncultured Bacilli bacterium
TAGGATCAAAAGTTGACGTTTTACATTCATCAAAATCATTTAATATCATATATCTCATCTCCACCCTTATTATAGCAAAAAAGCCCAACAATTTGGACTTTTAAAACATTGAATATATTAACGTTTACTAAATTGTGGTGCTCTACGAGCTTTTTTAAGACCATATTTCTTACGTTCTTTAACTCTTGGATCTCTTGTAACAAAACCTTCAACTTTTAAAATCTTACGATAAGAACCTTCTCCAGTCTTATTACCATCAAAAGCCATTAACGCTCTAGCAATACCTAATCTAATAGCACCAGTTTGACCAGAGAATCCGCCACCTTTAACCGTAACATCGATATCGAATTTATCTTCATTACCAGTTGCTACTAAAGGTTGTTTTAAATCCATTACCAAAGTTTGATAAGGCATATATTCATTAACATCAACACCATTAACAGTAATTTTACCACTACCTAATGTCATTCTTACTTGGGCAGAACTTCTTTTTCTTCTACCACTAGCACTCCATACTTGTTTTGTAGCCATTTCCTATACCTCCTTATTTAACTTCCATAACTTCTGGTTTTTGAGCTGCATGATTATGATTTTCATCTGCATAAACGAATAACTTCTTACCCATTTGGTTTCCTAACTTATTATGAGGAAGCATTCCTTTAATAGCTCTTTCTACCATTTCACAAGGATATTCATTAATCATGGTCTTAGCATTTCTTTCTCTAAGTCCTCCTGGATATCCACTGTGATTATAATACATCTTATCTTCTAACTTATTACCAGTTAGTTTTACTTTAGATGCATTAATTACGATTACATAATCTCCACAATCAACATGAGGAGTATATGTAACTTTGTGTTTTCCTCTTAACACAGTTGCTACTTTTGTAGCTAAACGTCCTAGTGTTTGATCTGTTGCATCAACAACATACCATTTACGTTCAATGTTTTCTTTTTTTTGCATAAATGTTTTCATATAATTCCCTTTCATTTTTCTTACTCACTTAACCTTCCCACAGTTAAGCCCCTAGAAAAAATAAAATGTACCATTTAAAATTATATGAGAAAACCACGTAAAAGTCAACAAAAACTTACAAAAAAAAGAGTTAGTATATCATTCTATCTCTTTCTTTAATTTTCATACTATTAAATCTTCCATTTTGCATAGTTAAATCATCTTCTAATCTTTGAAAAGATCTATTAACCGATTCTAGTCTTGTATCAATACTTCTAATCTCTCTTGCACAATCACTAATCTTTGAAGATAACCCTCTTAAATAACTACCTTGGGAAAAATTAGAAGGTATATCAAAATTACAATTACTACTAGCATTATTTAAATTACTTAAACAAG
The DNA here is from genome assembly GCA_947623845.1 of uncultured Bacilli bacterium. Next base: position 1,355 of record CANQHM010000038.1, read on the forward strand.
AACTAGCACTATCTCTTACCATATTATATATTCCTGTCACTGGATAAACTAACTTACTCATCTTAACCCGCCTCATTATTCATATTGTCTGTAATCGTTGCTTGAATATACATTCCGTTATCTCTTATCATATTACCAATTTCTTTTATCTTTGTTACAAAATCCATATATTTTTGTTTATCTTCGCATATTCTTCGAAAATAAAATTCTGCTTTATCTCCAACCCATTCTCTAGTTGTATAAGGAACATTACTTAAACGATTATATAACGAAAAAAGTTCTGTTTCTAAATCTCCTGCTAAAGAAACAATCTCCGCTCCAATGGTACCAAGTTCATTTGTATTTGCATAAGATATTGCCATATTATTACCTCATTTCTTACCAATATCGGTTTCTTTCCCGTTCTTCCCGTTCGCGTCTTTCTCTTTCTTCTCTCTCACGTCTTTCACGTTCTTCTCTTTCTCTTCGTTCGCGCTCTTCTCTTTCTAATCTTGCAATTGTATTATTTAAATCTGTTATTGAATTATCAATTGCTGGAAGAACTGTACCTTTTAAATATTTATACATTTCTGTTATTTTATCTTTTACTTTATTTGTTCTTGTTACTATTGGAGTAGAGGCATCATTAACAGTATAATTATTTTTAATAGTATAACTTAAACTTTCAGCATTATTACTTGCACTACTTAAATAGTTAATTACTGTATTAACTCTTACTTTTAAAGTATTATATCTATTAATATCATTTCTACATTCTGCTATTGATGCCATATTTCCTCCTTATTATATTATTAGTCTAATCTAATTTCTTCTGCTTTACTACGAATGTCATCAGATGCTGTTTGAACATCAGAAGCAATACTTTGTCCTGAAGCCATAAAGTTTTGGTAAGCTTCCTCTGCTTCATCAATTTCTTGTCTCATAGTAGAAACATAAGCTTGTAATAGTTGTTTAATAGCTGCAATAAAATCATAAGCCGCAGTTTGTACTTCACCTTTTAATGCTGATGTAATATCTCCTGTTTGATCAAAGCTATCAATTACGCCTTGAACTTCATTACAATAATTTTCTAAAGCTGTTTTTAATTCGCCCATTCCAGATTCACTCATACCAGTAAATCCACCAGACCAAATGTTAGTTAATCCTGTTGTAACTCCACCAACAATATTTTCCATTTGGGTACTAGCTGTATTTAAAACGCTAGATAGTGTATCTTGAACACCATGAACTATATTTCCTACTGTACTTCTAATATTTGGCATTATTCAGCCCTCTCTTTCACTAATTCAGCATCAGCTGCTGCCATTTCATTAACAATTTGATACATTTCTGATTTTAAAACTTCATAAGTATCATTTAATGCTTTTGAAATAGTTTCCTTATCTTTTTCCATGTTGTTTTTAAATGTTTCAGCAGATTGTCCTTGCCATCCTGCATCAACAGCATCTCTTAATGCTGCCATACTGCTATTCATTTTATTAATAGTATCTTGAATACATTTAGTATTAAGATTACTAAGTGCGGTTTCAACGTTATTAGCATCAAAACCTATTGTAGCTCCTTCAATATTTAAAGCCATCTTTCTTTTCCTCCTCTATTTTTCTATAGACTTCTTCTTGTTTATTGCTTCATCAGTATATTCTTGGAATAGTGTTACTAAAGACTTATCATTTTCATGCATTTTCTTGATTAATGCAATTAAATCATCAGAATAACTAATTATATTGTCTTTTATTACCGGATAATATTCTGCTAAATTTTGATAATTATTAATAATTTTACCAACAGGTTCACCATCATATTGACCACGAACTCTATCGACACATTCCGTAATTCTATCAAAGATTTCACTGATTTTATCGGCATAATCAATTATCTCTAAACTAAGATTACTAAGTTCATCTTCGTTTATTCCTACTAAAACGTCTTTCACTAAACTCTATTCCTTTCCTATCCTAAATGAAGCACACAAACTCCCTTTAGTCTATTTATACTTAAATTATAACCTTACCACTTTTAATTTGTCAATTATGTTGACTATCCCTTTACACAAATAAAAACCGATTTTCATCGGTCTTTATTAAAACAATACTAATTCCGTACCATTTCTAATATCCGTTTGCCTTATCGTATTGATTCTTTCGTAAATAACTCCGGTTCTTCTATTACAAAGACAAGCATTCTTCTTTAAAGGATATACCTTAGATAAGTTATTGACAATCTTACATAAAAACTCTGCTATCTCCCCAATATACTTATTAACAGGGATATAAAGTTCATAAGTCTCTTCAATTTCCGGAACATATAACTTAATTAATACCTTATAATCCATTATTCATCACCATCCATCATTGTCTTAATAACTTTATAACTACTATTTTCGATATTAAATGCTAAGCCTTCATAATTATATTTCTTATCTTCATTACTTACTTCTTTAACACTAAACAAGCTTTGATTAGATAAGCCTTCTCCTAACCAAATACCTTTACCTGTATTAACTTTATCAAACCATTCTTCTAGTTTTAAAGATCTTAACTTATCATAATCATCAATTAGAATATAAATAGATTTCTTACTATTTGGAATATTAGCAAATAAATTCTTAAATATCTCAATTCCACCTTTAGATAACTTTCTCTTATATTGTCCTACTCCTATGATTAAGTTGATTCCATAATCTTGAGTTTCCGTCCTTGTAAGAACATCTTTTTCTAAGGCTCCAAATACTACATCTATATCATCATTAAATAACTTAATATCTAGGATTGGTTTATTAAATATTCCTAACATATCTACAACTCTTACTTTAACATTCGGTACTTTAGAAAGTAAGGCTGCTAAAGCATATATGAATTCAATATTATCTTTAATACTCTTCCCCGTAATTAAATGCATCTTTTCTTCTTCTAGATTATACTTCGCAATATCTTTTTCATAGAAGTTATAACCTATTGGTAAATCTGCTAATGTTGTAATATATTTAAGTAAATCATCACTTGTAACATTATCTGGTACTTTCGCTAATTGTTTAACTTTTGTTTTATAGAAATTTACACAAACATCGGCATAATTTTTAATAACTTCTAATTCTTGTTCTTCTGGCGCGATTAAAGCGGTTTGGAATTCACAATAAGAATCACTATCTGTCGCATCCGTCTTACAAATACCTCTACCTACTACTTTTCTTGGAATTAAACCTCTCCGGCAATTCGTAATACTTCGATATTGTGAATCGTCATTAAGTTGCATTACAATCGTATGATTAAAGTATTGTAATTGTCTTTGTCTCATCGCATTTGGTGAACTTACACTAGTTATAAAGATAATTCCATATTTTGGAGCATCTCTAAATAAATTAGTTAATAAATCACTTAGTTTTGGTATTGATTCACTAAAGACATCAAATCCATTAATGACCATTACTATTAACGGTAACTTATCTTTACTTACTCGATTATAGTATTCAAAAGACCCATTATAATCTGATAGTAATTCTTTTCGCTTATCTAGTTCTTCAATAACTAAATCTAGTACTCCTCCCACTTTTTCCATATCATCTTGGAATACTACTTCTCCAACTTGTGGGAATTTTGCAAATTTCTTTAATGTTTCCGCACCAAAGTCAATTATATAATACGCAAGTTCACTTGGGGTATGTTCCGTAATACCTGACCATATTATCGTTGATATTAATGTCTCCGCTCCACTTTGCGCTGATCCAATAATCGCAATATTACCTTCTTCTAGATTAACTTCTAATAATCCTTGTTTTTGTTCTCTTGGTTCATCATAAACTCCAATCGCCGTATTATATTTATAACTCGTAGCTTTGGGTTTATTATATTGTTTTACTATGTCACTAAGAATAATTGTATCCGGAATATTTTCAAGCCATAATAATTTATTCTTTAAAGTAACTTCCTTAGCAATATTTGAGATATACGAAACAATATTTAAAAGTTCTTCTCCTTGGCTTTCTCTTTTTTCTTCTTCTTGTTCTTCAAAAGAATCAATCGTTCTTCCGATATTATCTATGTATTGAATCGATTCATCAATCTTCTTTTTAACTCTATCTGATGGATAGTATTTTGCTCCAGCCCATGCTGCTTGACCTAAGTTGTAATAATCATCATTTCCTACTTGTAAGTAGAAAGATCCAGTTTGTTTTAAGAATGCAGCATCCGGTTTTTTTAATACTTCATTAGAGTCGCTTTTATCTTGTACTTTTAAACAAACTTTAAACTTCGAGTTTGACCAGATTTGATCATTTACGACTCCACTAGGTTTTTGGGTTGCTAATATTAAGTGAATACCTAAACTACGACCAATCCGCGATGTTGAAATTAATTGTTCCATAAATTCTGGTTGTTGTTGCTTTAATTCCGCAAATTCATCACAAATAATTAATAAATGACTTAATGGTTCATCAACCATTCCTTTACGATAGTATTGTTGATACTTATAAATATTCATTGAACCTTCTTTTAGTTTTTCTCTTGCTTCATTAAATATTGTTTGTCTTCTTTTAAGTTCACTTTCGATCGCCGCAATCGATCTAAATATTTCGGATTTATCCAAGTTGGTAATCGTTCCTGCTAAATGTGGTAGTTTAATTCCTAGCTCTTGGTTTTCAAAACTCATCGCTAAACCTCCACCTTTGTAGTCGATTAATACAAATTGGACTTCTTCGGGACTAAAGTTAACTGCTAAGGATAAGATATATGATACAATCCATTCTGATTTACCACTACCAGTAGTACCTGCTACTAAACCATGTGGTCCAAAAGCTTTTTCATGAATATCCATTTTAAATATTTCACCACTTTGGTCTACGCCAATAGGTACTGATAAACTTAAAACTGGGTTATTATCACTCCATCTTGCTAAACTATTTAATTGTTCTACTCTTCCTAAATTGTATAACTCTAAGAAAGATAAAGATGCTGGTAAATCATATTTAGCTTTTTCTACCATTACTGGAATATTCGCAAGTTTTTGCGCATACTTATAAACATCTATTGCTCCATCTACATTATAATCGGCTTTAAATACTTTTTGATTATTATTTATTTGACTAGTCATAATTGCTGATTCTTTATCACTTAAACATATAAAGTCACCCGTCTCACTAGGTAGCGTTGATAAACTCTCACTTGTAACAATTAATGAAAATCCCATATTTCTTTTATAATGTAATATTTTATTAATAAGTGATACATTTCTTAAAGAAGTCATATCATCGATAAAGAATAGATAATATGGTCTAAAGTCATCATACTTTTTCTTTCCACTACTACCTTCTCTACCATCATCTGCCATTTTTTCTTCATCACTATCTGCTACTCTCGCATCAAATATTTTTTCTAAGTCGACAGATATTGCTGACAATTCTTCCACATTTGCTGCAAAATATCTAATACTTTTTTGATTATCCCAACAATGTGGTACAATCTTTAAATATTCCCATTTTTCTGGGTCTTTCGTAAATACCACAATTTTTAAATCTGTATAGGAATGGAAAGTAAGCATTTGTAAAAACACACAATCCATAAATTCTTTAATTTGTTTTGGTGTCCCCACCACCGCATTAACACTTTGATTAGTAAAGGTATAACTTACTGGTACATCACTTATTGTTAAGGAATCATCCACAATCTTTTTAAGTTCTACTAATAAGTTATCTTCTTCTTCAACACTAAATTTTTCTTCCGGAACATTAATTTTTATTCTCGTTTCGGTTGTCCCTATTCCTAATCTAATAGCTAAGAAATCTTCATGATCAATACTTCTTTGCCATAATTCTTTAGTTTTACCTTCAATTATTTTTAAACAATCGGAAACTGAAGGATGATTACTATTAATTGTATCTTTTTGATTTGCTTTAATAAGCGCAATCGTTGATTTCTTTTGCTCTAAGTATTTGGTATATTTTGCTTGTCTTTTCTTTTCTTGGGCTTTTATCCGTTTCTTATTAAACATTCTCGTTATGGAAGGCCATAAAACTGCTCCAATAATTGTTGTTCCCATTGTTAACATGGAGATTAAGAATCTAAATGGTGATGTTCCACCTGATAAAAATGATCCTATAAAACTTACCATTGATAAAGATGATGTTGCTACCATGGTTAATTGTGGTCCTACTGTTAAAATTACCGGTAAGTCATTTTCTACTATAGGAGCTGGCGGTTCATCAATATCTACTTCTTTTTCTTCAACAATAAAATTAAATCTAGGAGACTTAAAGAAATAATCTTCTTTCGTAAATAAAGGTTGTTCTCTATTAGCAAGTTCATTATAATTATTAGTAAGTTTAAAATCCGTTGCGGCTTCTCTTGGTTCTAGACTATTTCCACCTATTTTCATCGCATTCTTAGGATTATTAACTAGGATAACTGACCCTAATAGTATTACCCTTAATCCATAGAAAAATATATAATCTCCATTAAAGGCTTTCATTCCCGTAAATGCTCTTTTTCCTGAAACAAAGAAACTATCCGCATTTACTTCTATCGTCCAACTACTTCCATTATTAACTGGCGTAATTTTTAACATTTCGCTTCCGTTAGGAGCCCCTGCATCATAAGGATAATAAACATCACATTTAGGATTACTACCTATCATTATAGGGTTAAATATATTATATTGCGTAACATTTGGATCATATTTTGGAACTAATAATATTTTATATCTTTCATTACCATAATTAGACATTAAAGAATAAATATCATATGGTTTTAATATACCTTCTCCCGATTCAAACTCATTACACATAAAGTCATCGCTTAATATAATAATCCAATTATCATCTTTAGAAGATATATTACCTACTAATCTATCATCAATATAAATAGGATACATCCCACTTACTTTAATTGGTAAATTAATAGTTATAAATTTTTGGCCATTAAATAAATAAACTATCATATCTTAACCCTTATATCCTTTCTTTAATTATCTACTTCTTTTTACAACCTCTATCCCCATTTGTTCACAGTATTTATCTAAGTATTCTTGGAAATAATTAGTATCAATATTATATTCTTCTGGTACATCATAAAGTATTTTATCTAATAATTCATCTTTAACTCTTACCGCCTCTTCGTAACTCATATCACTGGTAATATACTTTTTAAAATACATTTCCATAATATAATCATAAAGCATATAATAAGAGCTTTGTTCTGTCTCAATACTTGTACTATGATAATCTTTATATTGCATATCGATTAATTCAAACATTACAGTTGCATAATTATCTTTTCCCGTAAATTCATCTAACTTTTTAGCATAATAACTTAGTGGATGTTTCGTATAATCAACAATATCATAATTATCCATACATTCTAAAAATACTTGATGATAATTACTTTGTAATTGATAAGCTACATCTCTTTCTTTATAATCAAATAAATTAACTGCAAATATTGAATTTAAAGCTTCAGCCGTAATAGTATTATTATAGTTAAATCCTTCTACTTGGACTCTAACCTCCGTCCCATTCTTATCCCACATTCCTGTTCTTAAAGCATGACTAAGTTCATGAAATATAACTTGATAATCCCAAGTTCCTTTTTTATATTCATGATTTTCTAATACATATATTTTATTCTCGGTTCTAATATAACATCCATAAGAATCAACACTTAATGTTTTTTGAACAAGTTCATTTTTACTACATTCTACTACTTCCAAAGTCTTAAGATTTTCATATAAAACTCTTAATTCTACCCCTTCTTTTTTACAAACTGCTTCCACATATTCATATAATAATGGTTTAAAAGTTGCACTTATCTTTGGATTATTATTTATTACTTCTTTTAAATCTTCTAAAGTTACGGTATCATAATCTAAAACCATATCTAAGTATGCTGAATCAAATATTAGTATTCTTTTATAACCTTCCTCTCCAATTTTAGGAATAGTTACATAAGTATCAACTACTAAATCATCATCTTCTTGAGCTTCCGCGTCTTCTAATGATACATACTCATCTATATCTATTTCATTAACTACGGCATTATCATTTTTTACATATGAAACATTTTTAAGGCGTTGATAACTTTTGTATTGCGCCCATGCAGTCATCATAATTAATGGCGTTAAAACAACTGCTGTCCCTTTTAAAATTACTTTAGGTATTAATCTTATTTTTGATTTTAAAGAATCCCTCTCAATATTCATAACATAAGGTATTGATTTTAAACTATCACATAAAATTATTAATTCTCCTAAAGTTAGATATGCAAGAGAACCATCATCATTACATCTTAAAAAGAAGCGTCTATTTTTATTATCTAGATACATATTATAAGTATTATTTTTAAATTTAAATTGCATTACTTTTCTATAGTTTTTCATAATTCTCTTTATTGCATACCCTTCTATTATGTCCTAATTATACCATAGTAGATTTAAAATTGCACTCCTTTTCCTTAAAAATTCACGAAAAAAAGAACTACTTTAGTTCTTCATAATAAACTTCCATTAAGTATAATCCACTCGCTGGTGCCGTTGGTACTGTTTTATTAACACTACTTTTTAATAGTTCATCAATTTTCTCTTTCGTCCATACTTTCTTTCCTATCATCAAAAGCGTTCCTACTAAATTCCGCACCATATACCGATAAAAACCTTTGCCATAAAAATCAAAAATTATTTGATCATCACAAGTATTTATCTCTATTTTAAAAATATTCCCCTCATAATCATCCCGATAACCCGCGGTAAAATTATGAAAATCATGTTTTCCTATTAACCTTTTACTAGCTTCTTGCATTAACCTAATATCTAATTCATCTTCAATTTGATAAGTATACTTCGCATAAAAAGGATCAAACTCACTAGTTTTAACTACATACCGATACCACTTACCCGTTGCTCTTAACCGCGCATGAAATTTACTATCTACCTCTTTGATCCTTATAACTCGTATATCATCTGGTAGCATCCTATTCATTACATACTTTAATTTTGCTTCTGTTATCGGTATCTCTAAATCAAAATGAATCGTTTGCCCTTTGGCATGCACTCCCGCATCAGTTCTTCCAGCTCCTTTTACCACAACCTCTTTCTTTGCTAAAATACTTAAAACTTTCTCTAACTCTGCTTGCACACTCCGTTTTTGTTTAAGTCTTTGAAACCCATAAAAATTACTACCATCATAACTTATAACTGCTAAATATCTCATACCACATCTCTATATATCGCCTTTAATAATTCTTTATTATCTGTATAAGGTAATATATCCCTTCCTAAACTTCTTATATACTTTACAAACTCCACAATTCTAGGCATTTCCATATATTTGTATAACTTTTCATCATAAGCCCACTCTATACCATCATAAACAATTTTTCCCTTGTTGATAACTACTACTTTATCCACAAAGTTTAATGCAAACTCTAAATCATTACTTATGACAATAATTTGTTTATGATACTTCTTATGTAAATTACTAATTAGTTTTTTCATTTCTTTCTTTTCTTTATCATTAAACCCTTTTTCAAAATTATCTAAAATAATAACTTTTGGATTATACACTAATATCGCCGCAAGATTTACTCTTTTTCTTTCAACATAAGATAAACTATCTACTAATCGATATAAATAATCACTATTAAGTCCCACAATTGTCAACGCTTCTTTAATACGATCATCTCGTAAATCTTCATTCCCTCTAAACTTGTCATAATAATACTTTAGTTCATCATACACATACTTCATTTTGACATTCTTATTCATTGTATGTCCGACAAACCCAATATCTTTTCTTATTGCATCTTTATCTATCGTATTATTGCTTTTTATTGTATTACTACCAACCACAATACTTCCTTTACTTACTCTTTTACTACCTACTAATAATTTCCCAATAATTGAGTCCACACTACCACATACCATCGTAATTTCTTCTTCTTTAAAATTATAACTTACATTATCAAGTAACACTCTTTCATTACTTTGTCCTTTATTTTGTAAGTAACTAACACCCGCAAATCTTATTTCCATACGTCTCTCACCAACCCATCTTTATCTAGGTATATCTTATCCGTAAGTTCATAATACCCA